>JBBSAN010000620.1:0-4604 GCA_038252265.1 Chloroflexia bacterium | reverse complement strand
GAGCCTGCGGGGGTGGCGTCGAGCAGCTGTGGCACCTGGAGATGGCCCTGGGCGTCCAGGTCGATGAAGTAGCGGATGGTGGCCGGGCGATAGAGGGTGGGCGGGAGCGCCAGCCGCGCACTGTATTCCATGAGGCGGCGGAGGAACATGGTCAGTCCTCCCCCCAGCGCACAATGCCCTGCTCCAGCCGGGCCGGGACAAACTGCGCCGCCCCGCGGTCCCCCGGAGCCGCCGGGTAGGTAAGATCGTCTAGTATCAGCCCCAGATCGCATGTGAGCGGGATCGGTTGCTCGGTGCCATCCGGTTCGGCAAAATGCGCCGCGAACTCGCGGCAGCCCAGATACGGCGGGGACCAGCACTGGCCGGCCCGCACGCGCCGGCGGAATTGGTCGCGGTACTTGGCCGCATCGTCCAGCACACCAGGCCGCCGCTGCACCTGGGCCTGGATCACGTAGGCGACCTCGCGTAGCAGCACGGTATGGCGCTGGGTCCGGTCGTACGCGGCGACATAGCCGCCGCCAGCCGTACTCCATCCCCGCGCCGCCTGGGGACTCGCCCGGCTGGTCACCTCGTTGCGGTAGAGGGTGTGATAGCGGAGCGGCCGCAAGACCCAGATGGCCGTCACCTGCCAGGTAAACTGCGGTTTCCAGTAGATCGCTTCCAGAATGCCGCAGGCGGCCGTCCGGGTCGGCACTGGATAGGTCAGCCGCTCCGTTTTGGCCTCTGGGCGGGTAAAGCACGCCCAGTCTCCCCACACCCGGACGGCCACCGGGGGATAAGGTTGTTGGTCGATCATGGCGTCCTCCATCGCTATTGCAGAGAGCTTTTATTTCCGCCCCATGCTTAACGATCGGGGCGGCTACTTAACCTATGTGGATCACGACTTCAGCGACCGGATCGACCGGTTCGCGCTGGGCGCTCTCCGCGCCCGTCTCACGCCGCTACCGCGACACCCCCCGCTGGCGCAGGCGGGTTACTGCGGCCTGGCGCGAATCGTAAAAGAGGTACCTTTATGCGGTGGCCGCAATGTTCCGGATCGAGGGGACTGCGGGGCGCGCGGCGCGTTGGTCCGACGGCGGGGGCGGCCACAAATCGGCATCCTATGCAGGACAGGAAGGGGGAAGATACGTTACAGCGGTCCCGTGCGCGGTCTACACCGCCGGGACCGGATACGTGCCTGGCGGCGGGCACTACTACGGCCCGCGGACTGCGTCACCCTTGGATCCGCGCGAGAACGCACGTGATTGGCGCGTGGTACGCGGTGGAGGAAAGCGTAGACGGATCCCGCTTACGCTGCGTCCAGGGTCCACACCCCCAGTGAGCCATCAGCCCGCCCGGCGGCCAGGGTGGTCCCAGCCGGGTTGACGGTGAGGGCCCGGGTCAGCGGCCCCTTCCCGGGGAGGAGCAGGTCGGTCAACACGCGCTGGTGGGCCAGATCCCAGATCCGGGTCTGAATGGCGTCGCCGGTGCTGAACAGGAGGCGCAACCCGTCGGGGAGGAAGGTGATCGCCAGCCAGCGGCTGGGCGGGATGGTGTAGTGGATGAGCTCCCGGCCGGTCACGGGATTCCACTGCCGCACCGATAAGTTCGTCGCGGTGAAGCACCGGCCATCCGCTGTCACCAACGCGGCCTGCACCGCCCCGTTATGCCCGGTGCTCATCCCGGGGGCGGTAAAGGTCTGTTGGATGGCCCCGTCGGCCAGGCGCAGCAGCAGCACCTGCCCGGTGTAGGTCCCGACCAGGGCCGCTTGCCCGGTGGGCAGGAGGGCCAGGGCGGTGATGCCGCTGCGGGTGACCGCAGCGACCGGTGTGGGGTGCGGCGTGGCGAAGGACCAGTATTCCAGCGTGCCCGCGTCACCCACCAGGTAGAACCCCTGCCCGTCCGGCGCAGCAGCCATCGTCCGGATCCCGCCTTGATGCACGGCAATGTCGGTGGGGGGGGTAGACGCCGCTAGATCCCAGCGTCGCAGCACTTCATCGGTCGACCAGGTGAACGCCTGCTGCCCATCCGGGGTGAGGATCAGGGCATGGGGGGCGGCAGGCGGGCCAACGAAGATCTGTCCCCGGATCGTGGGGGTGGTCAATTCCTGGCGGATCGAGTCTACCGCTTGCCACGCTTGGCTGCCGACCAGCAGCCCCAACGCCGTTTCGATCAGCACCAAGAGCGCGGGCCGCCCCTGCGCGGGGGTACCCCAACTCGCTGCCGTGTCCACCATAGTCGCCAGATCGATGAGCGGGCTGCTGGACCGGACTAAGGTGTGGCTCAACTCCGGCAGGTTGGCCAGCAGGAGAGTGCGCCCATCATCCTCCACAAACAAGGGAAAGCCGGCCAGGGTATCCAGTAAGTGCTGCCGCTGCTGTGGGGAAAGAGTTGGGTTGGTCATGCCCCAATCATACCATCCAACCTGGCGGAGGCACAAGAGAGGCCGAGTTATTGCAAGGTCCCGGGTGTTGGACATCCTCCTGCACGCGAGGATTCCCCGCCTGGATCGTGGACCACGCGAGCGCCGGAGCTGCGTAGGGTTTCACCGCTATTAAACGGCGCCCGCGCCCTCTACAGCTTCTGCTGGGCGGGCTTCCTTGACACCGAGCGCGGCCCATAACTCACTGGGGGCTGTGTCCAGTGCGGCGGCTAGCCGCCGTATGGTCGTATCACCTATGGATTGATAGCGTTCTTCCTCGATCATCGTGATGAAGCGGGGCAGCACCTGCACCTGACGCGCCAGTTGGCGGCGCGTCCAGCCTTTGGCCTGCCGGTGCTGCTGCACGATCTGTCCCAGAAAAGGGCGGAATGGGGCGCGGGGGGTGCGGGAGTCCTGCTCGGGCGCGTTGATCTCCATGTATAGGTATGCTCCTTCCTTGATCACATCTGGGTCACGTGCACATGCTCGCCTCGGCGGGAGTAGCGACCACCGCTGCCTGGGGGCTCCTCCTGCTTGGGGAAACCGGGCCCCGATCCCCGGCGGCGCACTGGGTGGCTTTAGAACAGGGTAGGAGCCACACGATCAGCAGCCCGAGGAGCAGCCCAAGCAGCCTACCAGGAGCGTCGGAGCCCGGCCTGCGGCACCGCCCGCTGCGCCGCCCGTAGCCAGGGCTAGCCCAGCGCGCCCGCCGCGCCGGCCACCCTGTCGAGCAGGCCGCGCGGATCGGGCGGTAGCAATCCGCCGACCATGCTGGCGGACGCGGCGGTCAGCAGTGCAATCCCATCGAAAAAATTCGATGCGAAGGCGGCCGGTCGGTTCACATATGAGCTAACCGGCAGCGGTGCCCTCCAGCCATCCTCCGTTCCTGCAGCGGGTGCCCACCCCAGAGCGGACGGACCACAGGTGCCCCGCGCCTGTTCATGAAACTAACTCGGCAGGTCATCAAACCGGGGCTGCGTGCCCTCGATTTGTTTGGCGATGTTCGCCGCCTCTGCCAGTAACGGCTTGTCCCCGATGATCTCCAGGGAGAGGATCAGACTCTCCACTTCCTCGTCACTGGACGAGGTAGTCAACGAGATGAGCCGCTTGAGTAGGCCGACCAGCGCCTCCCGCTGCCCCTGGTTGGACAGCGCGACCCGCGTTTTGAGCGTCAACTGCGTCCGCACGATAGGCTCCGATCTTCGGGCGCTCCCATCGGGCGGCCGCCCACTGCTCCCCGCCGGGGTCGGATCGGTGCGCCCGCCGGCCCCGGTTTCCTCCGGCCATAGACCCGCCTGCCCCACGGGAGCCGCATCCCCGGCCGTGCCGGCCTCCTCCTGGGGCAGGCGCACCCGGATACTCCAGGATCCAATCGGCAGATTGCTGGCGCGGTCCGGCACGGGCTGGCGTTCCCCATCATCGTTCACCAGCTCCAGTCGGCGCTGTTTGAGGGCCTCGATCAGCGCTTTGCGTAACTCATCGACCCCAGCGAGCAAAGGCATCCGGGGATTCGCCCAGAACAGATCCTTCACCTCGGCCAGGGGCCGGGGCAACTCATCCTTGATGTTGAGCATGAGCCCTTCTACCGTCAGGCCGCCGGGCCGGACCGCCCGGCCCGCCGCCTCCAACTCGTCCCACACGTGTGCCCCGACCAGGGCCGTACGCGTGTCATCATCGAATTTGGCGAAGCGGACCTCTAGCTGATTGTTGATGTCCCGCACCAGATAGGTAAAGTGCTGAAAAGCGCGTTTGATCTCCTTCTCCAGCGCCTTGCGCGCTTCTTCCACCCGGCTCTGGGCCTCGCGCTTGAGGCCACTATCATCCTGGACCGTCGGGATGTTGAGTACCCGGTTCCAGGCCAGGTACTCGCCTGCCCGGTTCCGCGCGACATTGCGCCGCTGTGTATTGGCACACGCAATGACCAGCGATGCCGCGTGGGTGACGGGTAACGGGCGCGGCGGCAAGCCGAACACCATACGGATCGTCTGGCGGGTATTATCATCCACGCCGTTCAGCAACGTCCAGCGGCTGCTGTCCAGCACCACGAGGCGCGTTTCATCTCGCTCATCGAGGTGGCCAAGTAGTTCCTCCGGGCTGCGTTCCAGGCCCTGGGCATTCAGTTCGTTGCGGATAAACACGGGCTTCTTACTGAACCCGCTGCCGCCGATGTTCATCATCTTTTCCGCTAACTCGGCGATCAACT
>JBBSAN010000619.1:0-4606 GCA_038252265.1 Chloroflexia bacterium | reverse complement strand
CGTCCCGGCCTGCCCCGCTTCCGGCGATCCTTGATCCTTCAGCGCCGGAGCCACACCGGACGCGGCGTACTGAGCGCTGTAACCCAGCTCCCTAACGCACCACAAGTAAGGCACCGGTCGGGCACGGCCCGGCAGTCGTGGTTGAGAGCGCAACCTTACACGTCCGCGCTGTCCCCGCCTGCCCGGATTTTCCGCCCCAGCACAAAGCCGATTTCGGGGAGCCTGGTTTCTCCGATGTCCATCTCCCCGGTTTCAATCTGCGCGAACCCCGCTTCCCTCATGAGTGCTGGCTGATCTTGAATGCCGCTATTCCAGCGGCCCGTATGCACAACCCGGGCCGACCGGCCCGGGTGCTCCTGGGGGCGCTTGGTATCGACCACCAGCAGGCGCCCCCCGGGTTTAAGGACGCGGGCTATTTCTACGAGCCCCTGCCGCTTGAGGTCGTCCGGCAATTGGTGCATCATAAAGGTACTCAGCACGACATCGAACGCCTCGTCAGGGAAGGCGAGTTGCTCGATCACCCCGGGTTGGAAGTCGATCGCGAGGCCGCATCGTGCCGCTTTGCTGCGGGCCCGCGCGATCATCGGCACCGAGGGATCAATGCCGGACACGCGACCTGTGGCGCCCACGCGCTGCTTCGCGATCAGGGCCAGCGTTCCGGTGCCACATCCCACGTCCAGCACCGTCTCCCCAGCGTGTAGCTGGGCCACGTCCGCCGTCATCCGCCGCAGTGCCTGCCACTTGCCCTGTAACACCAGGTTGCCCAGCCAAAGCATAAAGTCATAGCCCCAGCCCGAGGGGATGACGATTCCCCGCGTCTGCAGAGCCGCTGCCGCCTCCTGCCTCCGGCGGTGTACTCGGTGCGCGAGCCAGTGCATCGCCCTTGTTCCTTTCAGTGAAATCCGCTATTCTGCCATGTAGACCGGGTTCGCTCTCATTAAAAAGGAGCCCGCCCCTCCTGTCAACCATCAATGGGCGGAAAAGGTTCACTACCGCACACATGACCGCGATTGTTCGCAAAGGAGGCCGTGTCCTGTGAGGCCGCACAAGCCGGATCGTCGTTCCCAGCGCACCCGCCGCCTGGTGCGGGGCGCACTGACGGAACGCTTGTTCGAGAAACGCTACGCCGCGATCACCGTGCAAGATCTGCTGGATCGGGCCGGCATCGGGCGTTCCACGTTTTATGCCCATTACTTCGATAAGGAGGATGCGCTAGCGGCTCTGGCGGAGCAGGTGCTGGAGTCGGTGCACTCCCCGATCGCTCCCAGGGGGGCCGGGCAGACCATCGTGCCCAGCCTGGAGCTATTTCGGCATGTCCATAAGTACTACCGGCCATCCTTTCAAGCGATGCTGCGCGGCGGCACCGGCGAGCGGGTGTGGGCCAGCGGGCAGGTGCTCTTAAGCCGCCACATTGAGCAGGCCCTGGCAACGACCTGGGCAGAAAACGGTCCCCCTGCGGTTCCCCTGGCGGTGGTGGAGCAGTACCTGGCGGGGGCCTTTCTCCAGCTGCTCAAATGGTGGCTGGCGGCCGAGCTGCCCTATACCCCGGAACAGATGGACCAGATCTTCCAGCAACTGGCGCTGCCTGGGGTGTGGACCACTATCGCAGGAAATCGGGACGAGGGCCAGGTGGCGGATGTACAGTAGGGCGCGCCGGTGCTTTGACAACGCCGCACGTTTATGTTACTATCTGTGCAGATAGTCAGTTAGATCGAGGGTAGGTATGTCGAAATCCATCCCACATCCGGCCATTGATCCCGAACTCGTCGCCCAGGCCCGCGCCGCCCTCCCGACCGAGACGCGCTTGATCGCGTTGGTCGAGACGTTTCAGGCGCTGGCCGATCTGACCCGCGTCCGCCTGCTCCACGCCCTGCGTGATGGCCCCCTGTGCGTGCGCGATCTGGCGCTTGTGGTCGGCATTTCGGAGTCCGGGGTTTCGCACCAGCTCCGCTACTTACGGGAGCGCCGGCTCGTGAAGCCGCGGCGCGATGGGAACATCATTTACTATGCCCTGGATGATCAGCATGTGGCGGCGCTCTTCCGCGAAGCGGACTACCATGTCGATCATGTGTATCTGGGTCTCCCCGACCACCCTGACCGCTAATTGACTGGACGAAAGGAATGGTGCTACGATGGATACGAACTCCGCTGCCGCCGCTGCTCCACCGCCCGGCTCCCCGGCCCCCGCTCCGATTCCCCACGGCCACCCCCACGAGGACCCTGCCACCGCGCCGGACCACCCCGACCATGCTGTGCGGGCCGACCACGCGGGTACCGACTACGCCCGCGACCATGACGATGATCATGACCACGACCACGACAATGCTGAGCAGGCCCATGGGCACGATCACGACGACCATGGGCACGCCCATAATGAGGGCGTGCTGGCTCAGATCCTAGGGATGTTTGGGATCGGCCACGGGCATTCGCATGGCATGGTGCAGGTCGATTCCGCGCTGGAGGGCAGTACCGAGGGGATTCAGGCCCTGCGGACGAGCCTGTTGATCCTCGGGGCCACAGCCGTCTTCCAGATCGTAATTGTCTGGATCAGTAGCAGTGCCGGTCTGCTCGCCGATACAATTCATAACTTCGCGGACGCGCTGACGGCGCTGCCCCTATGGATTGCTTTTACCCTCAGCCGGCGGCCCGCCACCCGCCGCTTTACCTATGGCTATGATCGGGCGGAAGATGTGGCGGGCGTGTTTATCGTCCTCATTATCTTCCTCAGCGCTGCGGTGGCGGTGTGGGAGTCGGTGCAAAAGCTGCTCCACCCCACGCCGATGGCGAATATCTGGTGGGTGGTCGCGGCCGCCGTCGCTGGGTTCATCGGGAACGAATGGGTCGCCCAGGTGCGCATCCGCGCCGGGGAGCGGATTGGGAGTGCAGCACTCGTGGCTGACGGCCAGCACGCGCGGGCCGATGGGATCACCTCGCTGGCCGTGCTGATTGGCGCGTTCGGGGCACTCCTGGGGGTTCCCTGGCTGGATGCCCTAGTCGGATTGCTGATTACATTTGCCATCCTGGTCATCGGCAAGCAAGCTGGCCAGGCCATCCTCTACCGCCTCATGGATGCGGTGGTCCCGGAATTGGTGGATCAAGTCGAACGGACGGCGCGGGGGATTGACGGAGTGCAGGGGATCCATGACGTGCGGGTCCGCTGGCATGGACATCGGCTGATCGCCGAGTTGCATAGCGATGTGGACCCGGCCCTCTCGACCGTGGACAGCCACGCCATTGGCGAGGCGATCCGCCATGCGCTGCTGCACGCGATTCCGAGGTTGGGCGAAGCGCTGGTCCATATTGATCCGGCGGGACATTCCCCGGAACACTATCATGAGACGACCTGGCACCATCGGCGCGGGTGATGATGGGCGAGCGACTGCATAGCTCTGGTGCCTTTCAGCGAAACCCCCGCTTCTGTAAGAGTGTGTTGACCACAAGGCATTCATCCTCTTTGCTTCTGCGTTCGCCTGTTGACCATCTCCGGCGGCGCGTGGTGGATGACATGCACAAACCCCTGCTCGCATGTGGTTTATCGTGACGCATCATGGATAACCCAACCGGCGAGCAATTTGCGCGTGAGACGCACGTAGAAACTGCTGAGGGAAGCGTTAATTGAGTTGATCAAGGAACGGGGCTTCGAGGCGCTCACGATCGGCGAGTTGACCGAGCGGGCGATGGTAAGTCGGGCCGCCTTCTATCGTAATTATCAGGATAAATACGACCTGGTGGAGCAGATCTTTGAGGAAGCGATGCGGGCTTTACTGAGCGCGGTCGGCGATCTGGGGTCGGAACATCCTCCGGAGATCTGGGTGACGTTCTTCGAGCATATCGCGGAATACGAACGGCTCTATCGCGCGCTGCTCGGCAGACAGGGCAGCCCCTGGTTTGTACGGAAGATGCGCGCGTCGCTGGCGGGCCTGGTCAAAGAGCGGGGGTACCTGCCGCATAGCCCGTTCGCCCCCGATCGCCCCTTCCACACCTTCTCCGACGAGTTTGTGCCCAACCTTGTGTCCACGATGTTTGTGGAAGCCATCACCTGGTGGCTGGAGCAGGGCCGACCCTACACGCCCAACGAGATCGCCACTCGCAGCGCCCGGATGGCCTCGGCCCTCTTCCAAGAAGCGAGCACCTGGCAATAACCAAGAGTCCGTGTATGGCCTGGGCCAGGGTGGGGTGCTGTTCTCTCAATCCCCCTTGCTATACCACGCTGACTGGCTGGCGCGCGCACCGGCAGCAGACAGCCCGCATGAGTTGCCGGGCGGAAGCGGCGCGGGCTGCGAACAGCCAATCATCTGGCGGGGTTCACCAGGAGAGCATGCACGTTGAGATCTCAGCTAACATGGATAGTGGCCTGTGGCTGGTCGGCGCTTGCTGGATGGCGATCAGCAATTCCTCAGTGACCAGATGGTCCGGCTGGATCCTTGAACAATCTACTAACCAAACATTATATATGCTGTCCCGAATCCTTAGCGCAACGCTATTGCATTACCGCCCTATTCGGCATATAATGAGGCCAATTTACCGGACAGCCCCACCACAAGGAGCCGAGGAAATGGTCGATTACCTCGCTCTATCCGGATGCTGGCCGCGTGGCCCTCCTAAT
>JBBSAN010000618.1:0-4631 GCA_038252265.1 Chloroflexia bacterium | reverse complement strand
CGACGACCCTGCGGGTAGGTCAGCACCCGCCACCCCTGCGCGCCACTCACTCGGGAGGAGTGAACTGCACGCACTCGGCGCGGCCACGATAAGCGGCGCGCCTGCACAGCCGCTCACGAGCAACAGCGTCAACGGCAGAAGAAACAGGCGCGTCGGCACCTTCGGCAGATCGTATCGCATCGGTGTTGCTCCTTGTGGTGGTGTTGATTTCATCGGCGCGCTTGGCAACTTCGCCCACGGTGTTGACGGCATCGGTGCCGCTGGCGATTGCAGCATCGGCCTGCCCGGTCGCCAGCTTCGTCTCTGTCTTGGCGGTCTTGGCAGATTGGCAGGATTGCAGGAACAGAAACCCGGCGAGCAGTGCGACGACTGCCGCGCCGATCAGCAGGCGGATTGCCAGCGGAGTGAGGCTGCGTAGGAAAAGCATCATCACCCGTCTCCCGTATGCACATCAATCGTGCTGTCATTGATCGTCACCCCGTCGCGCGTCACACTAGCCTGCAATCGCCGCCCCATCGCAAAGCCTAGCGCAGTCATGCCCACGAGCACTTGGATGTGCGCGGCAATGGCGAGATAAAACACAAAGCCCGCCTGATCGCGCAGCAACCAAAGGGCAATCCAAATGAACAGGCTGAACACCATCGCCCCGCCCATGATGGCAAGGAAGGCCCACGCTCTGCGCCCGTCATGGGTGTGGATTGGCGGGAGTTTCATGGATAATCCTTCCATGGAAGTTGGAAGTGTGGACCGTCCTTAAACGTCCGCCAGTCACCGCCCCACTCAAGCGGGATGCCAAGCTCCTTCGCCGCCTGCTTCATCGCTGGAGCCATGATGTGATAGTGCGGCCATGCCCAGCTAACTTTACCCCCAACCATCGGTGCGAGGTCAACAGCATGGCCGGTCAGATGCCGGGAGCGTAACGTCTTACTAGCCCCGTTCGCCACATACTTCCGCTGGGTCGCCAGTGTCCGGAGACCTTCCAGAACCGTGAAGTCGATCGGCGTGAGTTCAATTGCCCGCTCGACAACCTTCACCAGATCGGGGTGAACCCCGGCCAGCCGCGTCTTTGATCGTGTGCCTAGTTTATATCCCATGATCTTGTCCTTGTTCATACTCGGTTCCACACCCAGGCTTCAAATACCGCGTAGGCCGCAACCACCGTGGTCAAGAAGCCAGCAATCCACTTGATCGCGTTTCCAGCTTTGCCCGCCATCTTGTAACCATCCGCCAATTCGATCAGCACAGGGGCAGCGGCGACAAGACTCTTCAAAGCCTCAATCGTCTTCGGGTCGGCAAGCAGGTCCAGCCCACCGACCTCTTTCCGCAGCACGTCAATGCTCTCGGTTAGCGCGTCAAGGGCTGCATTCTCGTTGCGGTTCATAGCGTTTCTGCCGCGCGGAACAGGTCGTCAATTTGCTCAGGTGTAAGGCCAAGCGCGGGGCCAAGCGCAGCGATTAGAGGGCTTTGGCGCTGCACTTCGGTCGCGTATTCCCAGTCGATCCGCGCGGCTTCGCCTTGTGGGCCGGGGATGGCTGCAAGCGCCTGGTCAACCGCTGCCAACATGCCGAGGCCGAGCAGGGCAAGGCGGGCTTGGCGCGGGGAAACCGTCTCGGGGACGGGCGAAAGTGGGGGCGTGAAGGTCTGTCCGTCCCAGCTTGCGCCGACGGAGACCGGATCATCGCCAATGGCAATGACCTGATAGCCTTCGCCGGGGTCGTAGTCCGGGCCTGCAAGGATGATGTTTTCGACGATGCCGTTCAATATTAGTGCTGTGCGCATTGCGCCCTCCTTTAGAAGTAGGTGATTACAGTCACGCGGCCTTGGCCCCCGCTGCCGCCCGCACCGCTGTCGTAAACACTGTCGATACCTGCCGCGCCACCTGCTCCCCCACCACCGGGGTTGCCACCAGTGCCGCCGTTGCGGACAATGGGGTCAGCGCCAGAAAACCCGCCGCGCCCCCCCACATTTCCGCGCGTGTCGCCGTCCGGCATCGCGAGTGGAGTTAAGGTTGCCGCGTCGGTTTCGCCCGTGTTTGCTGCTAGACTTCGAGTTGCATCAGCGTAGTGTGCCCCGTTGCCGGAGCTGATTGCCCCACCTCCTGCGCGCGAGACGTTTGCTGCACTGCGACCGCCGCCACCGCCGCCACCGCCGCCTGTCGATGTGGCCGCATCTGGTGCCGGGGGGCCGCCTCGGATAGCATCATCAATGATGCTACTAGAGCCCCCTTGCCCGACGGTCATGCCGTCGATGCCATTACCACCACCGCCGCCGTTTACAGCATTGCCGCCCGCTCCGTTAGCGAAGGCATTACCTGCGCGGACAAAGGCGCCGAAAGAGCTATCACCGCCACCAGACCCGTCGGCGCCGTTGGTGCTGTTGGCCGAAACAGCGGCACCGCCATTGCCGCCTGCACCAACGGTAACAGAGACGGTCGAAGCCAAGGCGTCGGCTGCCACTACAACCCGCCGGGCCGCGCCACCTGATCCAGCCCCGCCGCCAAAGCGAGGGCTCCCCTCGGCCCCCTTGCGCCCGGAACCGCCGCCGGCCCCGCCAGCAATCGCGAACGCCTCAACAAGGCGAGCACCAGCCGGTTTCGTCCATGTGCCCGATGCGGTGAAGGTCTGCACGTCAACGGGAGTGCCTCCCCCAGACGCGGGCGCGGCCCATGTTCCGTCAGCCCGCAGGAAGTTTGTTGTCCCGCCGCCAGAGAGTGGGGCGAGTCCCTTTGTGGTCGAAGTGAACGCATCAAGCAGTGCTGTGGCCTGCGTAGCTGTAAGGTTTTCAGGTGCGCCCGTCCCTGCCGTTGTGCGGCCCTTGAGGGTCGCGGTGGCCATGGCTGCCAGCTTTGCGTTTGTGACGGCGGCGTTGGCAATTGTGGCCGCTGCAGTAGCGTTTGCCGAGCCGTTGAAGTTTGTGTTCCACGCGATGTCGCCTGTTGCTGCAATGTTGCGCGAGGTGGTGAGGGTGGCGGCGCTGCCCGTGGTGGTCTGGTTGAGGGTGGGGATGTCGGCGGCGAGCAGGGCGCGGAAGGTTGGTGCGCCCGCGCTGGCGTTGGGGGCTGCAAGGACGGTCGCGGCGGTCTGTGAGGCGAAGTTGGCGGCAGTGACGGCAAGGGTTCCGCCAAGCGTGAGGTTGCCGGTCGTGGTTACTGTTCCGGTCAGGGTGAGGCCGGAGGTGGTGCCGGTGCCTGAAACGCTTGAGACGGTGCCGGTGCCCCCGGACGCGGCAATTGTTAGCTGGCGCGTCGGGCCAGATCCGCTTGGCGTAATGGTGACGTTGGTGCCCGAGATGAGCGCGCTCTCGACTTGTGAGCGGATAGTCGTTGGCTGATCGTTAATGACGCCTGTCAGGTCACTGTCCAGCTCGTTGAGGGCGGCCTGCACATTGGTTGCTGACAGCGCGCCCGCAGGCACACTGCCAATCTGCTCGGCGGTAGTGGGAACGTCGCCAAGCCATGTCCAAGTAGTGCCGTTGCTGTAGTAGGCTCCAGCCTGCCTACGGTTGATGAGGTAAACTCCGGTCGTCGTCAGCACCCAATAGCGTTGCCCCGATGCAGCCGAGGCAGCGGGAAGGTCTGCGAACGTGTTGACCGTTACCGCATCTCTGCCCGTATAGAGTTCGGTGAAATTGTCGTTTAGCTTGGTGCGAACAGACAGACCGCTTTCGCCGTTGGAAATTGTTTGCTGTGGCATTATGCCGCATCCCTCCAAGTATCGGTGTCGGACCAAACGCCGTTGTCGTTCCAGACGCCTGAGGCGAGTATCCAAAGCAATAATATCATTACGCCATCGTCGACTGTTCTATACGCTGGAGCCGTGTCTGTGCTCTGCATCCCGACAGCCCAGGTGCCGAAGCTCACTTCAGGGGTAAATACATCAGGCATTGCTTAGTGATCCTTGACTGCAAACTTCCGGGGTTTTGAAGTTCCAAATTTCCGGAAGTTTGCTATTTCCCATTATTCTCGACCATCCCAAGACCTTATCACAAGTCTACATTAGCACTGAGCGTGACTGTCGCAGTAGCTAAAACTGTTGCGGAGCCAATACGCCGTATTTCAATGGTGAGCCCAGCGGAGGTATTGCCCACGCTTGACCGCAAGATCCCCCAAGCTCGGGTAGAGCTAAGCGCGAGGTAAGAGCCGGTAGTGCCGGAAGTAACCGAACCGCTGTTCAGGGTAGCGCGAGCCTCATAAGACCCCATACCAACCTGCGGCACAATCCATTGCCCGATCACACCATCGCTCTCAGTGGATACGTTTCCGTTAGTATTAAGGGTATAGCTAACCGAAGCCGAGTTTGGGGAGAAAGCGAACTGGGTGTCCGAAGCGTTACTAAGCTGTATTCGGGGTCCGCCAGTAGACATGATTAAGGCTGCCACGATGCTCATTAGCTAAGCCCCGTCCCGGAGATAATAGCGTCACTGGTGGTGTTGAAGAGGATATTACAAATCCCGTGATTGGCAAGAGTTCGGTTCCCGGTAGCGCCAAAGGCATCCGTAATGACAATGCCCGCACCTTGGGTAATAGTCATGTTGGCACCGGACTTGTTAATGATTGTCACGTAGTCATTCGCAGCGAAGACGCTGTTGTTTATCGTAACACCTGCGGTTGCCCGCACCCACTGGTTAGCACT
>JBBSAN010000617.1:0-4633 GCA_038252265.1 Chloroflexia bacterium | reverse complement strand
CTCCAGGCGACGGCGACCTGGAGTTTGTGTTCGAGAAGCATAACGGCCTCACGGAATTCGATATGATCTGGACGCTGATGGCGCAGGCTACCGGCATCCCGGCGGCCAATATGGCCAGCCTGGAAGCCGATATGGGGCTGCTGCTTTACAGTCAGACGGAGGCTGGCCGGCTGGCCCGTGATCTCGGTACCCTGCTGGAGCGGAGCAAAGGCAAAACGGCGAAGGAGATCGGTACCGATGTGGCCCAATTCCTGGGCGTGCATGGCGTGGTGATCGCCCTTGCCGTCGCCACCATCCAGGCGCGGCACCTGGCGAACGCGCAGGGTCAGGAATATGTCTCGTTGATCGGTCGCTACGTCGGCCAGAAGGCGGCCTGGATGGTGCTGATCGGCTACGTCAGCACCGATCTCGCCGCGATGGGCTGGAGCATCGCCAACGCCCCCGCCATCATCACGGAAACCGGGCACCAGGAACGCGGCATCTACCCGGCGATCGAGTTCAATGTCACCGCACAGCAGCCGCCGTACCTCCAGCCGGGGCAGTTTTACGTGCTGACCGTCCAGGCGATGAACATCCCGGACCTCTTCCACGACGTCCAGATCCTGTTCGAGGCCGGCGCGCAGCCCGTGCAGCAAGTCGAGTCCCAGCCCGAAGCCGGTCTGTGCCAGGTGTCGGTCCAGCGTCAGTTTGCCGACGAGCCGGAAGTCCAGGTTAGCATGTTCGACGTCGACAGCGGTCGCCTGCTGGCGACGCAGACGGTGCCGATCGGGGCGCCCGGCCCCACCGCCCCGCCGGGCGGGGTCTGGGTGCGCACGAACGTGGTCCGCTCCGACGTGACCCCGGGACCGGACAACCAACCCGACCCCGGCTGCTACTGGCATCCCACCTTCGCCGACGACCACTTCAGCGAGACCCGCGGGTGTGCTGAACGCATGACCTCGCTCGGCCCCGCGCCGCCGTTTGAGCTCACGAACGAGGCGCAGTGGACCGTGCCGCCGGAAATACTGGTCCCCGGCCAGCCGGTAACGCTGGAGATCGCGGAAGCAACCACGTCGAGCGCCAGCAACCTCCACCCGTGTGTCGGTATACAGGTGTGGGTGCCAAGCTGGCATGTGGACCCGGCGGCGGAGCCTAAGTACGTCGGCCCCGAGAACAATTTTGCCATTATCGGCCTGATAGGCAACGGCGGGACGAAGTCGATCACTTTCACCCCGAAGGCACCGCTCGTCGCGGGCGGAGTGGTCCGCATCCAGGTGGGCGTGTACACCCTCTCCTGCGGGGGCGACTACTCCACGGACGCGATGACGCGCATCTTCGAATACGAATCCCGGATAAAGTAGACCAGGGCGCGACCCCCGGAAAGGAAGCGGCGGCCATGAAACGCTGGAAACTGCTGCGCGGAATCATGACGCTCCAATTGATCTTCGTGTTGCTGGCCTGCGAGGGGCCGGGCGGCCCCTCGCCGGAACCGCCGACGCCCGGCCCGCCCACGCCCACCGCGGAGGCATCTGTCCCGATTGCTAGCGAAGCGACGCCGGTGCCCATCGAAGACGTGACCCTGACCGGCAACGTCGTCCTCCCGGCGGGGTCTACCCTTGTGCCCAGCGACCTGCGCATCGCCACGAATGCCAGCACCGTGCCGGTCGACGGGAACGGCGACTTCAGCGCGCCGGCCGTGCGCGGGGCGGAGAACACGTCGCTGGCGATCGCCTTGAACGCCCAGGGCAACGCCGTGCTCCTGCGCGCGACGCGCGGAGTGGATACGCTGGCACCGGGCGAGCTGTCGGTGGCGTCCACGGCGCGGGCGCTGGTGCTGTTCGACCCGGCGATTCTGGGCCTGTCGCCTGCCCGCCAGGACCAGGCGGCGCAACTTTACGCGCAGGACGTCATCTACCCCCTGCTGGAGAAGGCGGTCGCAACCGCCCTCCTGGCCGACCCGGCTGACCCGCTCAACGCGGACGCCCACCCCGATCCGTATCGGCTGTCGGGGGAGATCGTGGCCGGGCTGTTGCCGTTGCTCGATGCGGAAGGTCGGGCACCCCAGACTGGGGGCCGGGTAGCGGCCCCGCGCCCGGCGGGTCCCATCGCCGCGCCGACCGCCACGGCGGAGGAACGCGCCTACGTAGACGTGATTGACGATGCGGAGCATAA
This sequence comes from Chloroflexia bacterium, assembly GCA_038252265.1. Taxonomy (GTDB): domain Bacteria; phylum Chloroflexota; class Chloroflexia; order QHBQ01; family JAICKM01; genus JBBSAN01. Next base: position 2,482 of record JBBSAN010000617.1, on the reverse strand, counting down.
AACGCCCGAGGTGCTGCTCTACAACGCCTCGTTCGCCTACTACCGAGTCACGGTAGTCCGCGACGGGACGCAGTGGGGGGAGGATCGCGTGCTGAGCCGCAACAAGCCGCTCGGCGCGATCCTCCACTGGCCGCCCGGCTACTACGTGACCCAGCCCCTGGAGGGGATCGGCGACGGCGAACTGGAAGTTACCTTCAAGAAGGACAACAATCTCACCGCCTTCGACATGTTCTGGACCCTCATGGCGCAGCTTTCGAGCATCCCGGCCGGTAATATCGTCACAATGGAGCCGGAGATAGCGGCAGTCCTGCACGGCAGTGCGGTACTCGAGAAAGGGCTGGGCGATCTGGGCACCCAACTGGAGATTGCCAGGGGGAAGTCGTTCCACGAGGTGGGCGGCGAGGCGCTGAAGTGGATCGGCACGAACGGCTTCCGGGTCGCGCTGGTGGTGGCGAACTATCAGGGCCGCAAGCTGGCGAAGGCGAACGCCACGGAGTACGCCGGGTTCGTGGCCCGCTTCCTGGGGAGCAAGGCGGCCTGGGCGGTGGCGGTCGGTTACCTCACCGCCGACCTGAGCGCGATGGCCTGGAGCATGGCGAACGCGCCGGCGCTAGCGGTCGTAACGGATCGGCAGGAACGCAACATTTATCCGGCGATCAAGGCGCGCACCGAGCCGGCGCGGATCACCAATGCCGCGCCGGGCCAGAGCGTTGCGCTGAGCGTGGTCGTCCAGCGCATCCCCAACACCATACCGGAAGTCCGCTACGTCTTCAAAGCGGACGGCGTGCCGTTCCAGGAGATCCGGAACAACCAGGAAGGGGGCTGGAGTGTCGTCACCGTGAAGCGCGTGTACGCGGGAGAATCCACGATTGAGGTCAGCGTGTTCGACACCGGAAGCGGCCGCGACCTCGTGGATCTGAGCATCCCGGTGGAGGGCGCGGCGCTTGCGCCCCCGGCGATACCGGCACCAGCGGGCGGGGGCGGGGTCTGGGTGCAGACCGGGGTGATCCGCGCCCGCTGGACGCCCGACCCGGCGGCCACGCCCGATCCGCTCTGCTACTGGAACCCCACCTTCGCCGACGATTCGTATAGCGCCACGGCGGGCTGCCGCAAGCCGCCGCTGGGGACGGCGGGGTTCGGGCCCTACGAGGAAACGTGGAAGGCCACCTGGGATTTGCCGCCGGCGGCGATGACCCCAGGCGATCTCGTCACGCTCGCGCTCGCGGCGGAGGCCTCGGCCACCCCGCCCAGTCGCAAGCCGCGCGTGTATCTGTGGGTGGACATCCCGAACTGGGGCGCGGACGTGGCCCCGCCGACCCCGTTCGGCGAGTTCGGGCTGTCGCCGCCGACGACGCGGGTGACGCTGATCAGCCCGGGCACGACGACTGTCCGCTTCCGCGTGCGCCCCGGTTTTGAGGGCGATACGGTGGGGATCAGCATGCAGGTCGCCCTCGCGGACTACCCGCTGAACCCTGGTGATCCGATCATGTCGCGCGGCTTCCAGTACGTGTATCACACGCGCTAAGCGCGCGCCGAGCGCGCCCCGCCGGGGAGCCACGCGGGCGGGGCGCGCCTCGAACGGAGGAACGCGACGATGAAACGCAATGCGCCGTTGAGAGGGACACACATTCTGCTGCTCATGGGCGGCCTGCTGCTGGCGGCGTGCGCGGGGCCGGTCGTGCCGGAGTCGCCGTCGCCGGTGCCGCCGGGGGACGATACCACGCAATGCGCCTGGGTCTGGGCGACACACGAGCAGCCCGAGGCGACACGCGCCGCGCAGGCCGCGCTCGACGCGGCGGGGCTGGCACCGGCCCGTGTCACGGTGCTGGGCTTCGGCGAAGACTGCCTGAATACGCAGGGCGGGGCGGTGCGCTTCGCGGTGCGGAATACGTTCCTGGATGTGACCGTGCCGGTGGCCGACCTGGCCGACCGCGACGCGCTGGGAAACCGCGCTGCGCAGGTGCTCGACGCGCTGCGCCCGCTGCACATCGCGCAGATGGGGCAGGGGTCGGACCCGAGTACGATCACTTGCGCGGCCGGATCGGCCACGCAGGTCATCCGCTTTCCGAGTACCTGGGTGACCAGCGGTAGTCAGGGGCTGCGGGGCGCGGCCCTGCTCGACGCGCTCGGCACCACCGCGATGCCCTGACCGAATTCGTGCGCTGGCCCATCGGCAATCGCTACGATACTGAATGGGGCATAGAAACACGGAACGTGTAAAACTAGTGGGTCACGCTGCATTTGGTTGCGAATGGGCATCATGCGTAATTGGGCGTGCCTATGCCTGACTAGAAACCCAATTAAATGCGGCGTGACCCACTAGTGGGTCACGCGGCAATTAGATTGCCAATCAATCAAGGGTAGATAGGCTGACTTGCACGCGATAACAATGGCTATTCAATTGCAGCGTGACCCACTAGTGGGTCGTTTGACATGGCGCAGGCCATTTGTTTTTGGGCGTTGAACGATAGCGAATCGGACG
>JBBSAN010000616.1:0-4634 GCA_038252265.1 Chloroflexia bacterium | reverse complement strand
TGTCAATCACGAGGGTGATTGGCAAATCGCCGCCCCGCCCCAGCACGCCATCGGTCGCCGGGGTATGGTCGCCAAAGGTGATCGCCCCGATCAGCGGGGCGGTGAGCGGGTTGGAGGCCTTCGCCGGTTCTGCGGGGCGGGGCACCAGCAGGGTGAACGCGAAGACCACGGCGACTCCCCCCGCCAGCAGCCACGCCCAGGCACGGCGGCTGCGCGGCGGGGTCGCCAGGGCGGTCAACGCGGCGGCCTCTTGCACCCCCACTTTGGTGCCCAGGCCCTCATATTCGCTGACCTGCACGCGGCTGATCAGCCCCATCAAGCGGCCCTGATCGACCACGGGCACATAGCCGGGGTCGGGCTGGCCCGCGCTGGCTCCGCTAGCCGTGGCGGGCGGCAATTGGCGGGCAAAGGCGACCAGCACATCGGCCAGCCGCGACTCCGGGCGGACCACGGTGAAGGCGGACGCCGGGATCATGACGGTCTGCACCGCCGTGGTCGACCAGGTGCCCTGTAACGTGTCCTCGGTGAGCGCCACCGGGAGCAGGCCCGCAAACTGGCCGTCGCTATCCTGTACCGCCAGCACCGCGTCGGGGGCGACCTTCTCGGCCCCCCAGAGCACGTCGGACAGCGTATCACCGGGTGCGATCCCGCGCCCCGGTTGTTGCATCAGTTCGCCCGCAGTCAGGGTTTCCATCACCTGCCGGGTGCTGGCGCGGCGCTCTACTTCGACGCCGCCTTCGCGGATCGCCCAGGCCAGGGCCAGCAAGGCCAGGCCTGGGGCCACCCCCGCGCCCTGGAAGAACACGACCACCCCGGCCCCGGCCAGCGCAATCGCTGCCAGCAGGCCCAGCCGCCGGGCGAGGGCCAGGCCGCCTTCGCGGTCGTTGCTTATCCAGGTGCGGAGGGCGATCAGGAACCAGCCGCCCGCCAGGGGCAGGCCGGGGATCAGGTTCAGCGCGGCCACGGCCAGGTGGGCGAAGGCCAGCGCCTGGAACACGGCCACCCCCAGCGTGCCCCCCGGCAGGACGAGGCTGGCGGCCTCATAGACCGCGCCCAGCCCGGCCAGGACGACCGGCCCCGCCAGCGCAGTGCGCGCCGCCACGCCTGCGCCGAGCGCTCGCAACGGGTAGGCCGCTGCCGCGCCAAAGGGGAAGAGATGGACGCTGCGCGGCCAGGCAGCGGTGAAGATACCGGCCAGGCGCGTGCGTACGGCTTCGGCCAGCAGCAGGCCCGCACTGTAAAGGAGGACCATGCCCACGGCCAGCGGCCAGACCGCCGTGCCGGACAGATAGGGGGGCAGCCAGACCTGGGTCAGATACCACACGGCCAGACCCCCCAGGATCAACCAGGTATAATTCAGACTTATCATCATCGACCGAAACCGGCCTAATTGCCAGAATGTACTCATCGGTGTTTCCTGCTCCTTTGCCTGCTCCACTCCTGGGGCGGCGGTCGTGCGCCGCTACCGGCGCTCTGGACGTGCCCACCTTTTGAGCGCGCCGGTTCTTATCATTTAATCTACTCTAAGTGTAGGGGATGTTCCTGAGAGCTATCTGAGACGAACCTAAGAGTTAGTTAAGAAGGGCAGCAGGGGCACAGCCGGACCGGGACGCGCGCCCGCGCCGGATCAGCGGCGATCCGGCGCGGGTGTGCGGTGGGGGGCAGCGGGCTGTTTTATTGCACGTCTATTGCAAGGCGTCGGCGACTTCGTCGGGCACCATCAGCAAGTCGGCCCCGGAGAGGAAGCCGGGGGCCGGGCGGAAGGTCTTGCCGGTATGGGCGAGTTGGTCCCAGAACGTTCCGGCCAGCAGATATTGGGTGATGTGGTACTGATCGGGGTCGAACTCTACATTGCGGAGCGTCCCCAGCACCGTGCCGCTGTAGCTCACTACTTTGGTGTGATGCAGATCATGGCCGGTGGGTAAGGCGCGGAGGTCGGGGGCGGTGCCGTCCCACAACACCTGGCGGTCGGTGATGACAATCGCGTCGGCACTGATGCAGCGGATGTCGCCCACGCGCACGACCTGCCCGTTGCCCCGTCGTCCGGTCTGGATTTTCAGCCCGACGACCCGGCTCAGCGCCCGGTCCACCAGAATGTCGCTGACCGCGCCGATCTTTTCGGCGTGGGTCAGGCTGACGATCGTCCATCCTTTGAGTGCGCTGGCTTTCATCGTCCGTATCCTCGTTCCTCCCCGTGCCGGGTGGGTCGCACCCCGCGTCGCTGCCGGGGCCATCCTATTGCAGCGCGAGGTCGGCGCGGGCTTCTGGCGCGCCGCCCCGGCTCGTGTGGCGCAGATGATCCTGCTGGTTAAAGGTGCGAATGCAACTGACCGAAGGGCCGTCGCCGCTGCCGTCGGCGGGCACGAAGACATGGGTGATGCTGCAATTGTCGGCGTCGTAGGGGCGCGGTCCCGCCGGATCGGTCGGGCGGGTGGCATTGAGATAGGCTTTGATCACCCCGCCGTGCGTGACTACGATCAGGTTGGCCTCGGGGTCGTGGCGGGCGGTCAGCGCCTGGAGGGTCCGCACGCAGCGTGCTCGGAAGGCCCGCCGGGTTTCGCCGCCCGGCCAGCCAAAGTCGAGATTGGCCCGGTCGTCCCAGCCCGCGATCAGGTTGGGATAGCGCTGCTGCCATTCGTCCTGGGTCAGCCCCTCGACTACCCCGCCGTGCATCTCGCGCAGGTCGGGGATCGGTTGGGGGGTCAGGCCCAGTTGCGCCCCGATGGCGGCGGCGGTGTCCCAGGCGCGGCGCAGCGGGCTGCTGTACAGCGCGGCGAAGGCGACCCGCTGGTGGGTGCGAGCGGCGAACGAGGCAGCGGTGGCGGCGACCTGCCCGCGCCCCTCGTGCGTCAGATCGGGGTCGCGCCAACCTTGCAGGCGACCCGCGACATTCCAGGTCGAAAGACCGTGGCGTACCAGATATAAGTTCATGTGCATCTCCAATAAAGGCTCCTGCACACGCTCGGTGGCGGGTCGCGCACTCCAGGGGGCGCATCCGCATATATGCTCCAATCGAACAAGGAAAGACGGAATAGGCCGGGGCGTGTTGCACAGGAAGCGGGAAGGATGGAGCATCCGCTCTGTAAAGAGCTTACCAGTGCTTCCTGAGAGTTACCTGAGAAGGGGATAAGAATTCCCTAAGAAGTCGCGCGGCAGGCAGGCCGAAGCGGGCCGATCAGGCGGCAGGGAGGTCTGCTTCACCGTCGCAGGGGATCGCCGGGAAGCGCACGGTGAAACAACTGCCTTGCTCCCGCTGACTCTCGACCGTCAGCCCCGCACCGTGGCTTTCGGCGATCCAGCGGGCAATCGGCAAGCCCAGGCCGGTGCCCTCGCGGCGCAGGGTGCGCGCACTCGCCCCCCGGTAGAAGCGATCAAAGATATAGGGCAATTCGTCCGTCGGGATGCCGATCCCGGTGTCGCGTACGGTCAGCACCGCCGCCGCGTCCACTTCGGCCAGCCCCAGTTCGACCCGCCCGCCGGGCCGGGTGTAGCGCAAGGCGTTTTCGCCCAGGATCAGCAGCAGTTGTTCGAGTTGATCGGTGTCGCCGCGCACGCACAGCGGGGTCAACGCGCCGATGTGCAGTTCGACCGGCGCGTTCAGCGCCCGCAACCGCCGATAACTGAGCGTCAGCACCGCGTCCAGTTCGACCACCGCCTGCCGCCCCTGCTGCCCGGCATCGGCCCGTGCCAGGGTGAGCAGCGCGTTGACCAGGTGGCCCAACTGCTGCACCTCCCCGGCCAGGTCGGCCAGCACCTGGGCCTGCTCCTCCGGGCCGAGCGCCTGCGACGCCTGCAAGAGCGCCAGGTTGCCCTGGATGACCGTGATCGGGGCGCGCAATTCGTGGGCGGCGTCGTCCACGAAGCGCCGCTGGGCAGCATAGGCCGCTTCCAGGCTGTTCAACATCTCGTTGAGCGTGCGGGTTAACTGGCCCAGTTCGTCGCGGCGCGGGGCCGGGGGCAGGCGGCGCGAGAAGCCTCGGCCCAGGGCAATAGCCTGTGCGGTGGTGATGATCGTGCGGATGGGCCGCAGCGCCCCCGCCGCCACGGCACCCCCGGCCCCCGCCGTCAGCAACAGCCCCCCGACGGCGATGACCAGCAGCAGCAGCGCAAAGCGGTTGTTGAGCCGGTCTACACTAACCAGTGAGGTTGTTGCCGTCAGATAGCCGGTCAGCAGCGTGCCCCGCCGCACCGGCTGGATGTAGCCACGCAGCCGCTGCCCGCCATCTTCGCCGTCCACAAAGCGTCCGTCGCTGTCGGCGGGCAGCAGCGCGAACAGGACAGGCCGCCCGGCAGCATTGGCCGACTCGGCCAGCTCATGCCCATCCCGGTCAAAATAGCGGACCCAGATTTCGGCGTCGGCGAAGTCGGTGATCGGTTGCAGGCTGTCGGCGGTCACGCCGTCCTGAGGGCCGATACCCGCGATCACGCGGGTGGCGGCGCGCTGGGCCACCCCATGCAACTGGGCGTCAATCTCCACCGCCAGGGTGGCATTGTGCGACAAGAAGGCGGCCACCAGGACAGCGCCCACCACCACCCCGGCCAGGGCCGTATACCACAGCGCCAGGCGCAGGCGGAGCGACATGGCTTAGCCCTCCGCCGTCGCGTCGGCCTCGTCGGCGCGAAGCATGTACCCG
>JBBSAN010000615.1:0-4640 GCA_038252265.1 Chloroflexia bacterium | reverse complement strand
TTCTTCCGGCAAGAGCGCGTGCAGGCCGGTGAACTCGTCCACAAAATTGGTATCGAAGATCCCCCGCTGGAAGGCGATGGAGTCGAGCACGGCCAGATGATACGGGATGTTGGTGGCGATGCCCACGATGCGGAACTCTTCCAGCGCCCGGCGCATCCGCAGGATCGCCTGCGCCCGGTTCTGCCCCCAGACGATCACCTTCGCGAGCATCGGATCATAATAGAGCGAGACTTCGCCGCCCCGGTAGATGGCGCTGTCCAGCCGCACGCCGGGGCCGCTCGGCTCCTTGACCAGCCGGATCGTGCCGATGGAGGGCAAGAAGTTGTTGTAGGGGTCTTCGGCAGCGACGCGGCATTCGATCGAGTGGCCGTTCATTTGCACCTGATCTTGCTGCCAGCGCAGGGGCCGCCCGTTGGCGATGCGGAACTGCTCGATCACCAGGTCCAACCCGGTCACCCACTCGGTCACGGGATGCTCCACCTGGAGCCGGGTGTTCATTTCGAGGAAATAGAATTGCTTATCGGCGGTGACCAGGAACTCGACCGTACCCGCGCTCTGGTAATTCACCGCCTGCGCGGCGCGCACCGCCCCGGCCCCCATCCGCTCGCGCAAGTCGGGGTCCAGCACCGGGGAGGGCGCTTCTTCGATCAGCTTCTGGTGGCGGCGCTGGATCGAACATTCGCGCTCCCCCAACGAGATGATGTTGCCCTCAGCATCACCCAGCAGTTGGATCTCGATATGCCGGGCGCTCTCCAGGTATTTTTCCAGGTAGACGCCGCCGTAGCCAAACGCGCCCGTCGCCTCGCTGACGGCGGCGCGGAACCCATCGGCCATCCCCGCGCTGCTGCGGACCACGCGCATCCCCTTGCCGCCGCCGCCTGCCGACGCCTTGAGCAAGACGGGGTAGCCGACTCGGTCGGCCCAGGCCTGCGCCTCCTCGGCGGTGGGGATCTCCTCTTCCGTGCCCGGCACCAGCGGCAGCCCGGCGTGATGGGCGATGCGCTTGGCCTCGACTTTATCACCCATGCGCCGGATCGCGTCGGGCGACGGGCCGATCCAGGTCAGCCCGGCATCCTGCACCATCTGGGCGAACGCGGCATTCTCCGACAGGAAGCCATAGCCGGGGTGGATCGCATCGGCCCCACAGCGCAAGGCCACGTCGATCAGCGTCTCGCCGCGCAGGTAGCTCTCCCGCGCCGGGGCCGGGCCAATCGGGTAGGCTTCGGTGGCATAGCGCACATGGAGCGCCGTCCGGTCGGCTTCGGAAAAAACCGCCACGCTGGCGATACCTACGTCGGCGCACGCCCGGATGATGCGGACGGCGATCTCCCCCCGGTTGGCGATCAACACTTTACGGATCGGCATAACACCCTCAGTAGGCGGTAGGCAGTAGGCAGTGGGCAGTGAGCAGCGTTTTACTGCCTACCGCCTACCGCCTACTGCCTACTCGTAATTCATAAACTCGATCTGGTTCCCGAACGGGTCCCAGCCATAGAAGCGGGGCATCCCGGCCACGGTGGGGGCTTCGCCGGTGCGGACGCCTGCCGCCTCCAGCGCCGCCCGCGCCCCCGCAATATCGGTCACGCGGAAGGCGACGTGCCGCCGCCCCGGATCGGGTGGGGTTGGCTCTGTCCCGATATGGAGCAAGACGGCCCCGGCGCGATACCAGACCCCACCGCGAGGCCGCAACTCCGGCGGCTTCTCGACCTCTTCCAGCCCCAGCACCCCCCCGTAGAAGTGCCGGACCTCCCCTTCGCTGCCGGTCGGCACCAGGATGTGGACGTGGTCAATGGTTTCGATCTGGATCATGTCGTCTCACCCCGCAGCCGGGCCAGTTCTGCACGCAGTTGGGCAATCTCAGCCTCTTGAACAGTCAGAGCAGCGTCCTGCTCCTCCTGGGTCGGGAGCAGGGCACTAGTAGCCGGGTTGAACAAACGTAACCAGCCATCCCGCACCACCAGCCGCAAGCCGAGCACCAGGCTGTCTAATTCCTCTCCGGGCAGCCGCATGTAGTGACTGGGCGCATCCAGGCGATGACCTTGCAAAGGCGGCTTCAGGAATTCGCCCAATGGGTCGAAGAGATAATACTCCGTCACACCCAGTCTGGCGTACTGCCGTAGTTTCTGCACCATGTCTATGCGCTGCGTGGAATTGGAGGTTAGCTCAATAATCAAGGTGGGCGGCACGCCTTCCTCCCATATGCGGAAGCTGCCACGCTCCGCCAGGGGCCGTTCGCGCACGCCCATTGCCACAAAAATGTCGGGACTGAAACACTTGGTCGGATCGCCTTCCTGGTAGTAGACAAAATTGTTGCCGCCTACGAATACATCAGGACGACCTTTGAAGAACAGACGCAATGTGTTAAGCAGATCGGCATACTGGACAGCGTGGTTAATTGTCTCAGTCACCTGGTCGTCCTCTTCGGGGTAATAAACAGGGTCGGGTTGGGAGTGAGTTGTCACCATCGCCTTGTTCTCCGTACTAAGTTACAACGGGATATTGCTGTGCTTCTTCGGCGGCAGGGTTTCGCGCTTGGTCTGGAGCATTTCCAGGGCGGCGATCAGGCGCGGGCGGGTCAGGCGTGGTTCGATCACGTCGTCAATGTAGCCGCGACCCGCTGCCACGTAGGGATTGGTGAACTTGGCCTGGTACTCGGCCACCAGCCGGGCGCGGGTCGCCACCGGGTCCTCGGAGCGCTCGATCTGGTCCTTGAAGATGATGTTCACCGCGCCATCCACCCCCATCACCGCGATTTCAGCAGTCGGCCAGGCATAGTTGATGTCACCGCGCACATGCTTGCTCGACATCACGTCGTAGGCCCCGCCGTAGGCCTTGCGGGTGATCACCGTAATCTTGGGCACTGTCGCCTCGCAATAGGCGAAGAGCAGCTTGGCCCCGTGGCGGATGATCCCGCCGTGCTCCTGGCCGATGCCGGGCAAGAAGCCGGGCACATCCTCGAAAGTGATCAACGGGATGTTGAAGCAGTCGCAGAAGCGGACGAAGCGCGCCGCCTTGTCTGCCGAGTCGATATCGAGCACCCCGGCCAGCACCATCGGCTGCTGGGCGACGATGCCCACGGAACGCCCGTTCAGCCGGGCGAAGCCGACCATAATGTTGCGGGCGAAATGCTCCTGCACCTCCAGAAACTCGCCGTGGTCCATGATCGCCTCGATCACCGTGCGCATATCATAGCCTTTGGTCGGCAGGTCGGGGATGATCGTGTTCAGCACGTCTTCGGTGCGGTTCGGCGGGTCGGTCGGGTCCAGCCGAGGCGGGTCGTCCAGGTTGTTCAGCGGCAGGTAGGAGAGGAGGCGACGCACAGTGGACAGGCAGTGCTCCTCGTTGTCGGTGGCGAAGTGGGCCACCCCGCTGACGCTGTTATGCACCAGCGCCCCGCCCAGGTCCTCGAACGTCACATCCTCGTGGGTGACGGTCTTGACCACGTTGGGGCCGGTGACGAACATATAGCTGGTGTCTTTGACCATGAGAATAAAATCGGTGATCGCCGGGGAGTAGACCGCGCCGCCTGCGCACGGCCCCAGGATGGCCGAAATCTGCGGGATAACGCCGGAGGCCAGCGTGTTGCGCAAAAAGATGTCGGCGTAGCCGCCCAGGCTGACCACGCCCTCCTGGATGCGCGCCCCGCCGCTGTCGTTCAGCCCGATCATCGGCGCGCCCGCCTTCACCGCCAGGTCCATCACCTTGCAGATCTTCTCGGCGTGCGCCTCGGACAGCGACCCACCGAACACGGTGAAATCCTGGGAGAAGACAAAGACCAGCCGCCCGTCAATGCGGCCATAGCCGGTGACCACGCCATCGCCGAGGAAGCGCTGTTCGTCCATGCCGAAGTCGGTCGCCCGGTGGGTGACGAAGGCGTCCAGTTCTTCAAACGAGCCTTCGTCCAGCAGCAGGTCCAACCGTTCGCGGGCGGTCAGCTTGCCTTTGGCGTGCTGCGCGGCGATACGGCGTTCGCCGCCACCCAGCATGGCCTGTTCGCGCTTGCGGGCCAGTTCAGCGATTTTCTCGGCGGTCGTTAGCGGGCCGGGGATACCCGATTCAGCCACAGTGCAGCCTCCTGCGCAGAAGTGAGGTGGGGATTGATCGCCGCTAGTATAGCATACCGTTCGCAGCCGTGACAAGCAAGGATCGCGTCTGGCCCCCGGCGCACCCCGGCCAGGCCGCCCGGCGGGGGCCGCAATGAAAACAGCCCCGGTGGGACCGGGGCTGTTCTCACGAACGAATCATGCAGGACGACCGTCCCCCTACCGGGTGATAATCAGGGTGACGGTCTGGCTGTGGGTCCGGCTGCCGCTGGTGCCGGTCACGGTCAGCGTGTAGGTGCCGCGCGGGCTGCGGTTGGTGGTGATGGTCAGGGTCGAGGTGCCGGTGCCGCCTGCCGCCAGCGCCACCGGATTGGGGCTGAAGCTGCCGGTCGTCCGGGTCGGCAGGCCGCTGATCGTCAGATTGACATTCCCGGCGAAGCTGTTCAAGGAGGTCAGATTGACCGTGTAGCTGATGCTGCCGGTGCGGGGCACCGTCTGGCTCGCCGGGGAAACACTCAAACTGAAGTTAGGTGGGTTCGGGTTGGGCGTGTTGGTCGGAGTGCGGGTCGGCGAAGTGGTCGGGGTGCGGGTCGGCGT
>JBBSAN010000614.1:0-4653 GCA_038252265.1 Chloroflexia bacterium | reverse complement strand
GCCGCGACCAGCGCGGCTCCCGCCGCTTCGGTCTGGCGGCGCACCGTTTCCCGACAGAGCGTCACGCCCGCGAAACAGGCCAGCAGGCGCGGCACCTGGCCGAAGGGGACCCACGTGCCGAGATGCACGACCCATTCCTGCAGCAGGGGGGTGAAGTGGCCGGGGGGCAGGGCGAGTTCCTCATCGAGGGGGGAAAAGCCCCCGCCCACACTGGGCGCAGGTGCCATACTGGCGGGTGAGGGTGACGGACTGATCATGGGGGCCGCGCAAGCGCCGGGTATGGGACCCGCGGGGGGTGAGGGGCTGCTGACAGGTGGGGCAGCGCGGCTGATCCGCTGGGGGGGCGGCGGCCCAGTCGGTGGCGGGACTCGCCAGGGCGCTATCGGCGAGCATCTGGGCGCGCAAGCGGGCCAGGCGGGCGTCGAGTTCCAGTTCGATCGCGCGGAAGGTGGCGCGGGGGTGCTGGGTCCGCCAGTCGCGCATCCCGCTGAAGATGTCCGCACTCAGTGTCTGCCAGGGATCGTCGTTGAATTCCGCCATGAGGAGCCTCCCGAAAGCAAGATGTGCGGTGATCCTACGCCACCAGCGCGGGGCTGTCAAGTCTGCAAAACTTTTGGGCGCACCCTCTCAGTTAGGCCCGGTTGACAATCTCCCCGCAACCGGATAGCATAAGGGGCGGAGGGATACGTGTGAACCCAAAATTATATGCGGCCCTGCGCTGGGGTGCCCTGTGTGGCGGCGTGCTGGGCGTGTTGGAGGCGGCAGCTTACTGGACAGCCGTAAGCGCCCCATTGCAAGATATGATGGCCCCGATCGCGGGGGGCCTGACCTGGCTCGACTGGTTATCGCTGATCGAGACCGGGTTAGAATGGGGGGCCGCGCTGCTGGCGGGCTGGCTCGCCGGGCGCGAGGTGGGGAGTCGCAATTTCGGCCTGGCAGCCGGACTGATCTGCGCGGCGATCATCGCCCTCCTGAGCATTGGCTATCAGGTGGCGGCTCCGCCGCCGTTAGAGTTGCTTACCGGCCCCGATGGCAGCGTTGATATGGTCGGCGGCCTCGTCACCACCAGCTTAACCACCCTGTGGATGGGCGGCCTGGGCGGGTGGCTGGGGGCCTGGGTGGCGACCCGCAAGCAGACCCCCCTATCGTAAAAGTCCGGTCCAATGCAAACGCCGCCGCTCCTCACCTGAGAAGCGGCGGCGTTTTTGTGTCGGGGCCAGGGGCGGGCTAGGGGTTGACTTCCGGGGTGGGGGGCGGGGCATACCTCGCCCATGCGCCGCCCTGCAAGTGGGCGATCGTGTCCAGCGCCCCGACGGCCCATCCTTCGGTTGGGGACACCATCTGGATGGCGTAGAGATCCGCGCCGAGGACAGGGGTCTGACTATCCTGCTGATTCCCGCCCTGCACGACCCCGGTATCGACCGTTTCCCATTTGCCGCCGCTGTAGTGGAGCAGCAGGGCAGGGGTGGGGGCGACGTTCTGGAACGAGCCGCCGATCCAGCCTTCGGTGGGCGAGATCATGGCGATAGCGTGCAGCGGCTTGGCGACCGGGCGCTCTACCCGCTCCCAGGTGCCACCGGTGTAATGGAGGATGCCGAAGGTGCCTGCCGCCCAGCCCTCGGTGGGCGAGAGCATCTGGATGCCGGTGACGGCGGCGCGGGCGTCCAGCCGCTGGCTGGTCCAGTGCCTCCCAGTGTAGTGGAGGGCGATATCGTTGCCGCCGTCGTCGGCCTTGCCGATGATCCAGCCCTCGGCGGGCGAGATCATGGCGAGGCTCTGCATCAGCACCGGCACCTCAGTCGGCACCGCTACCGGCGTCCAGGTGCCCCCGCTGTAGTGGAGGATGCCGGTGATGCCCACCGCCCAGCCCTCGTCGGCAGCGACCATTTGCACGGCGAACAACCGGATGTCGGTGGTGATCGGCACGGTGGCCCACACACCGCCGGTGTAATGAAGGATCGCCCCGATGGACGGGCCGTCGTCACTGCGTTCGCCCACGGCCCAGCCGTCGCTGGGCGAAACCATCCACACCCCGTGCAGGATCGTCTTCGCCGGGGCGGGCACCTGTTGCCACTGCCCGTCCTTGTAATGCATGATCGCGCCGTCGCCGTTATACTGCTTGCCTACCGCCCAGCCGTCGCTGGCCGAGAGCATATGGAGGCCATACCACCAGGGGTGATGGGAAGCTGCGGTGATCACCGTGGCCGCCCGGTTGGGAGTGGGCGCGACGGTGGCCTGGGCAATCGGCGTCCCGCTGTCGGGGGCCGGGCCGCTGTCACAGGCGATCAGCAGCCAGGGCAGGGCCAGTAGCACCCCCAGGACGTTCCAACGGCCATATGAGCGGATGTGGTGATGCATCGTTGGTCTCCTTATCAGGGACAGGAAGCTGCGTTGGGCCGGGACGCAGCGGCGGGGGCGGGCTTCAGGGCGAATATTCGAGCCAGTCGCCATCGCGGAAATGGGCGTAGCTGCCGCCCCGGCCCATGGCCCAGCCTTCGCTGGGCGAAGTCATGCTGATGGCGTTCAGACCCAGGCCCGCCGGTTGCGGGTCCACCAGCTCCCACGCGCCATTGGTATAATGCTGGACGGAACTGCTTTGCCCGTATTCTGACGTGCCCACGGCCCACGCTTCGTCGGCAGACACGGCGAAGACCTGGCGCGGCGGGTTGCCGCCGGGACGCTCCGTCCGCTCCCATGTGCCCTCGTGATACCGCGCGTTGTACTGGGTACCCACGGCCCAGCCGTCGCTGGACGAACTCATTGAGACATCGAGCAGCGGCGTGAGGGTCGGGCTGGTTACTTGCTCCCATTTGCCGCCGGTGTAGTGGAGGATGATGGCCGAGTTGTGGTTCTGCCCCTTGTAGGCTCCGCCGACGATCCAGCCGTCGGTGGCCGAGACCATCGCGACGCTGCTCAAGTCGTCCGCGACGGGGCTGGGCACCGGCTCCCATTTGCCGCCGGTATAGTGGAGCAGGATCGCGTCGCTGGTAAAGGTGCCGGTGGGATTGCTGCCCACCGCCCAGCCATCGGTGGCCGAGATCATGTGGACCGCAGCCAGCGCGCCGGGTAGCCCGCTGGGAACCTCCTGCCAGCCCGCGCCGGTGTAGTGCATGGTGACGGTGGTCGTCGTGCCATCGTCCTTCGCCAGGCTGCCCACCGCCCAGCCGTCGTCTACGGCGACCATCGACACGCCGTTCAGCGCGACTTTGGGCACGCGTTGCACGGCGTTCCAGTGTTCGCCGGTGTAGTGGACCAGCACTCCGTCGCTGTGGGGTTGCAGGATCCCGTTCACGCCTTTGGTCAAAACCCCCACTGCCCAGCCCTCGGCGGGCGAGGCCATCGCCACGTCGAACAGGTAGGGGGATTCTTGCGGGGTCACTTCAATCGTCGGGGTCAGCAGGCCGGGAACGGGGGTGCCGCCGCCGACATCGCAGGTGGTGGTCAGCACCAGCAGCCCGATCAGGCTACCCAGGCCGATCAGGCGAGAGACGCGGGGGTACGTCCGCTGTCGTTGCTCGGTCAAGAAGATCCTCCGTCATAGGCGCACGGCACGGCCAGGAGTCAGGCAGGGGGTCGGTCCCCGCCGCAACAGGGAGCATTACACGATCTATATTCTGGAAGGGGCGAATCGGTTCTAGTGGAGCCAGCGGGCGAAGGTGGCAAGATCGATCCGCGCCCCGGCGAGCACCTGCCGCCGCGCAGCGCGATAGCGCGGCCAGGTGAGCAGGCCGGTGATCTGGCCGCGCAGCCGGGCGCGGGCGATGCGGAGGGCGTAGCGCCGGAGCAGCGGCCCCGGTATATCCTTCGCCAGCAAGTAGAGGAGGTTGCGCCCGACATAGTAGCTCGCCAGGGGGCCGCCGCCGGTGGCGCTCAACTTGTGGCGCACCACCGCCCCCGGCACATAGAGGCAGCGCCAGCCGCGCAGCCGCGCCCGCAGGTTCAGGTCCACGTCCTCGCAGTACATGCCCAACGTTTCATCGAACACCGGGGGCAGGGCGCGCCTCCGCCGCTTGCCGCCGACCATCCGCCCGTCAATACGCGGCCCCTGCCCGGCAGCCGCTACATCAACCAGCATCGCCCGGCGGTAAAGTGCCGCCGCCGCGCACGGCCCGAACACTTCTTCTTCCTGCTCATATTGCCCCGTATCGCGCTGCCAGACCCCCCGGCTGCCGGGCACGCCGTCGCGGCCATAATAGTCGCCCGCCGAGTGGAACGTGGTCGGGTCGTCCATGAGGACCAGCTTGCTGGCCGCGCACCCGGCCCAGGGAGCGTGCCGCAGCCCCTCGACCAGCGCCGCCAGCCAGCCGGGGGCCGGGATCGTGTCGTTGTTGAGCAGGGCCAGCAGATCCCCCCGCGCCGCCGTTAGCCCGGCGTTCGCCGCCCCGGCAAACAGCCGGTTGTGGGGCAGCCAGATCGCCTGGACTTCGGGATAGCGGGCCAGCACAGCGCGGGTGTCGTCGGTGGACGCATCGTCCACCACCAGCACCTCGAAGTCGCGGAACGTCTGCGCCCGCAGCGCGTCCAGGCACCCCGGCAGCCACGCCGCGCCGTTGTAGGTGGGAATGATGATGGAGACAAGCGGATTTTCCGATTGCGGAGTGCGGAGTGCGGGGTGGGGAGTAGGGTCCGCGTGCGCGGTAGCAGATGCTGGGT
>JBBSAN010000613.1:0-4674 GCA_038252265.1 Chloroflexia bacterium | reverse complement strand
TGGCCCGGCTGGATCCGGCGCGGGTGGTGGTGAAGATCCCGGCTACGGCGGCGGGCTACGCGGCGGCGGCGGCCCTCCATGCCCAGGGGGTGCGGGTGACGCTGACGGCGGTCTATACCGTGCGGCAGGCGATCCTGGCCGGGAGCGTCGGGGCGCAGTACATCGCCGTCTACCTGGGGCGCAGTCGTGACGCCGGGCTGGACCCGTTCGCGTTGGTGGGGCAAATGCAGCATATTTTTGACGTGCAACACCTGCCGGTGGCGATCCTGGCGGCCAGCGTGCGTGACCCGGCGGAGATCGAGACGCTGGCCGCGCTCGGCGTGGCGACGGTGACGCTGCCCCCGGCAGTACTGGAGTCGTTGCTCGTGTCTCCCGCGACGGCGGTGGCAGCGGCGGCGTTTGCTGCGGATACGGAGGCGATCCAATGACCCGGCTCCTGACCTCGATGGGCGAGATCCTGATTGATTTCCTGCCGATAACCGAAGGGGGGCAGACGACCGGCTTCCAGATGCACGCCGGGGGCGCACCGTTCAACGTCGCCGTGGGCATGGCGCGGCTGGGCCAGCCGACCGCCTTCGCCAGCAAGGTCGCCACCGACTTTTTCGGGCGCTACCTCCACGCTCACCTCACGCACGAGGGGATCGACCCTCGCTTCTTGATCCCCACCGACGCGCAGAGTACCCTGGCGTTCGTGGCGATGGA
Organism: Chloroflexia bacterium; assembly: GCA_038252265.1. Lineage (GTDB taxonomy): Bacteria > Chloroflexota > Chloroflexia > QHBQ01 > JAICKM01 > JBBSAN01. The sequence continues at coordinate 3,972 of JBBSAN010000613.1, read as the reverse complement.
AGGGGGCGAGCCGTCCTATGCCTTCTACGGCGAGGGTGCGGCGGATACGCTGCTGACTCCCGACGATCTGCCCGCCGCCCTGTTCGAGGAGACGGGAATCCTCCACTGCGGCTCAATCAGCCTCCTGCGCGGCACCACCCCCCAGGCGGTGCTGGCGACTGTCGAACGGCTGAAGGGGCACGCGCTCATCTCGTTCGACCCGAACCTGCGCCCCGGCCTGGTCCACGACGAGGCGGGCTACCGCGCCCTGCTGGACCGGATGTTCGCCCTGGCCGATGTGGTCAAACTGAGTTCGATGGACCTCGGCTGGCTGGCTCCCGGTCGGTCGGTGGGCGACATGGTAACCGACCTGCTGGCGCGCGGGCCGGGGTTGGTGGCGATTACCCAGGGCGGCACGGGCGTGCTGGTCTTGCGCGGCGAAGACCGCTGGATGGTGCCCTCGTTCCGCGTGCCGGTAGTGGACACGGTGGGCGCGGGCGATGCCTTCAGTTCCGGGCTGCTGGCCGGGCTGGCCGAACGCGGGGTCACCTCGCGGGCCGCCCTGGACCACCTGCCGGAGGCGGAACTGGTCGCCACCCTGCGTTTTGCCACGGCGGTAGCGGCGATCACCTGCTCCCGTGCCGGGTCCAATCCGCCGCGCCGCGCCGAAGTGCAGGCGTTCCTGGCCGAGCACACCGAGCGCCTGTGGGAGGACGAGGTATGAAGATCGCCCGCTACCTGAGTGCGGGCCAGGCCGCGCCGCACTGGGGGCTGGTGCAGGATGCCCGGCTCTACCCGCTGTCGCCGATGGACACCGCGCCGTCGGACCACCCCCTCGTTGCGGGCCACCCCAGCTTCCTGAGCGCCTGGCTGCCGACCCTGGCCGGGAACCCCGCCCGTGGGGCTGCGGAGTTGGGCCTGCTGGCCGATCAGGCGCTCATGGGCGAAAGCCTGCCGCTGGACCGCGTGCAATTGCTGGCCCCGGTGGATGCCCAGGAGGTCTGGGCGGCGGGGGTCACCTATGAGCGCAGCCGGGCGGCCCGCCTGGACGAGAGCGGCGGGCTGGATTTCTATGACCGAGTGTACACCGCCGCACGGCCTGAGCTATTCTTCAAGGCGTTGCCGGGCCGGGTGGTGGGCACCGGCACCCCGATCTGGGTGCGCGCCGACAGCCGCTGGTCGGTGCCGGAGCCGGAACTGGCCGTCTACTATGCGCCCGACTCGGACAATCGCCTGCACGCGGTCGGCTTCACCCTCGGCAACGATGTCAGCTCCCGCGATATCGAGGGCGAAAACCCGCTCTACTTGCCCCAGGCCAAGGTCTACGAGCGGTCCTGCGCTCTCGGCCCCTACGTCGAGTTGCTGCCGACTGCGGATCTGACCCAACTCACCCTCCAGATGCACATCGAGCGGAACGGCGAGCGGGTCTATGACGACACCATCTCCACGGGCCGCATCCGGCGCACGTTGGACGACCTGGGCCGCTACCTGGGGCGGCATATGCGCTTCCCCGAAGGGGTGGTCCTACTGACCGGCACCGGCCTCATCCCTCCGCACGACTTCACCCTGACCGCCGGGGATGTCGTCACCATCGGCATCGCCGGGTGGGGCACGCTGGAGAACCCGGTCGAAGTCGCGCCGACGTTTGGGGGATAGGGGATGGGGGTTGGGGGTTAGAAGAGGCGATTAGGGATCGGGAGAAGAGGAGCGCTATGGACACAGCGACCGCGACCAACACCGACCGGGTGCAACGCTTTATCCAGTATGCCACCGCTATCCGCGCCGAGGTGACGGTGGTGCCCACCGAGGAGGCCGCCGCTGCTGCGGTCGCCACGATCCGGCAGGGCGAATTGAAATGCACCGCCACCATCCGCGACCAGTATCCGGCCCTGTACGCCGCGCTGCTGGGCGACGACGGCACCCCGGCGATGGTGGCGGAAGACGTGGCCGCCCGGCAACCGGATCGCCACGCGGTGGGGGCGGCGCTGGCCGGGGGCACCGGGCTGGTACTGGCCCGCGCCGGGATCGCCGAGACGGGAACGCTGTTGCTGGCCGACGATGGGCTGGCCCCGCGCCTGATCGGGATGCTGACCGATGTGTGCGTGGCCCTGTTGCCCGTTTCGGCCATCGTCCCCAGCCTGGATGAGGCCGGGGCGTTGCTGACCCAACTAGAGAGCGAAGGCCACCGCTATATGTCCTTTGTCACCGGCCCCAGCCGCACCGCCGACGTAGAAATGGTACTGACGGTGGGGGTGCATGGGCCGAAGGCGCTCTATATCCTGATACTGGAGGACGCATAGATGCCTCGCACCGAACCGGCGTCGGATGGGCCGATGGCCCAGGGGGGACCGCACGACCCCGCGCACGAGATCCGGCCCTTCCCCCAGCGTTACCGCAAAGCGTTGGACGACGCCCAACTGGGGCGTAACGTCCTGACCTTCCAGCGCTCCTGGCGCGAGAAGCGCGACGATGCCTTCGCCGCGTATGCCGCCAACCCGCTGCACCCGGCGGTAGACGCCGCCGAAATCGCCGACAGCCCTGTTCCGCTGCCCGACGTGCCGGGGGGGGCCGAGTTTGCCGATCTGCGTGCCCGGCTCAAGGCGATCAAAGACGACATGATCGAGCGGCAAGAGGCCGTGCTGGCCCAGTTGCAGGCGGCGGCGGAGGCGCGCGGCACCCATGTCTACCGGGCGAAAGACGCGGCGGCGGCCAACCGCTATGTGCTGGAACTGTGCCGGCGACACGGGATCAATCACGTTGTCAAGAGCAAAACGATGGTCTCGGAGGAGATCGACCTGAACGCCGCGCTGGAGCCAGAGGGCATCCAGGTCGTCGAAACCGACCTGGGCGAATGGATCCAGCAGCTCTCGCACGAGCGGCCCTCACACATGATCGCCCCGGCCATCCACAAGAACCGCGCCCAGGTGGGCCAGTTGTTCAGCGAGGTCACCGGGCACCCGGTCAGCCAGGAAGACATCGGGGAGCAGGTAGCGGTGGCCCGGCAGGAGCTACGCAAGGATTTTCTCGCCGCCGGGATGGGAATCAGCGGGGCCAATGCGGTCATCGCGTCGAGTGGCACGGTGATGCTGGTGACGAATGAAGGCAACGGGCGGCTGGTGACGACCATGCCCCAGATCCATGTGGCGCTGGTCGGCATCGAAAAGCTCTTGCCCGATTTCGCGGCGGCGATGCTCCAGTTGCGCCTGCTGGCCCGCTCGGCGTCGGGCCAGCCGATCTCCACCTACACCACCTTTATCTCCGGCCCCGCCGATCCGGGCAAGGAGCTGCATATCGTCCTGGTGGACAACGGGCGCAGTGCCATGCGCGAACATCCGCTGATCCGTGAGGCGCTGCGCTGCATCCGCTGTGCCGCGTGCGCCAACGTCTGCCCGCCCTATGCGGTGGTGGGCGGGCACGTCTTCGGCTACATCTATTCGGGGGCTATCGGGCTGGTCAACACCCCGTTCCACCACGGCATCGAGGCCGGGGCCGACCCGCAAAGCCTGTGCGTCTCCTGCAACGCCTGCGCCACTGTCTGCCCGGTCGAAATCCCGCTGCCCCGGCAGATCCTGGCCGTGCGGGCCATTGTCGCGGAAGAACTGGGGCTGCCCGCCCCGATCCAGGCGGCGATGAATCTGTGGGCGAGGCCTGCCCTGGCCGACCATGCCCTGCGGGCAGCGGCCCTCGCTGCCGCCCCGCTGCGCGATGGCCGCTTCACCCGACTGTCGCGCCTGGGCCTCGAGCTGATCCCCCAGGTCCACAAGCTGACGAGCTGGCGCACCACCCCGGCCTTGCCGCGCCAGACCGCGCAAGACCGCCTGCGCCGCCGTCGCCCTCAGCCCCCCGTGCTGCTGCCCAGCGCGGCGAAGGGGCTGCGCGTGGCCTACTTCATCCAGTGCATCACCGACCGGCTCTTCCCCGGCATGGCCCTATCGATCGTGCAGATGCTGGAAGCGTGCGGGGTCACCGTGGTCATGCCCAAGGAGCAGCACT
>JBBSAN010000612.1:0-4675 GCA_038252265.1 Chloroflexia bacterium | reverse complement strand
GCTACACCCGCGACTTTGTCGAGCAGTGGATGCAGCGCGATCTAGGCGATCCCCTGCCCGCCATCACCACGGCCTTCCCTACCGAACGCTGGACCGAGGCCAACGCCGGGGATTTCTTCGCCGCCTATGCCGCTGCGTTCAGCACGCGCCGCCGCCCCGGCTCCCTGCCGCCCGACCGCGACGAGTGGCTCGCGGACAATGCCGACGACCCCGACTTCCGCCCCGACCTCTCGCTGCTGGCGCGGGCCGAGGGCCAGCCGGTCGGCTTCATCACGTCGGGTGTCCTGTCGATTACGGATCTGGGGCAGACGGTCGGCTGGATTTCGCAGGTGGGTAGCGACCCGGCCTGGCGGGGACGCGGGGTGGCCGCCGCCCTGATTGTCGCCGTGCTGGCAACCTTCCGGCAGGAAGGCTTCTCGGCGCTGGGGCTGCATGTAAACGTGGACAATACGGGGGCGATCCAGCTCTATGAGCGGCTGGGCTTCACCCTGGTCGGCCAGCGGGGCAAATACTCCAAAGCACTGGGGCACTGATCCGCCCAACGCCGATCAACCAGGCCGCGCTGAGGTAGCCTGGCCGGGTTGATCGGCGTTCCATTATTATCGTCACCACGCCATCCCATCCCGCCCCTGGTCTTAGTCAGGCGCTAACGAAACTTGCCCCGCCCCAGGATCGGCCAGGTATCCACCACCTGCCCATCCTCGACCTCGACCAGATCGTCGTGCATATTGCAGGTGGCGCAGGCATGGTTGGGCAGCACCTCCACCTTATCGCCAATACGGAGGGGCAGGACGGCCCCTTCGATGATGCCGTGTTCTTCGCTGGCGCGGGCGATCTGGACGCCGGGATAGTCTTTCAACTCGCCGTAGGTCCACGAGGCGTAATGATCACTGGACAACGCCTTGGTGCCACAGTCGAGGATATAGCGGCCCGGCACCGGGCGGCTGACCACCGTCGCCAGCACCGATAGCGCGCACTGGTCGCGGGCCAGCGTGCCCAACTCCACCTGCTTCAGATCGCCAAAAACATAGACGCCGGGCCGCACCTCGGTCACGCCCGCCACCTCGGCCACGAACGGCATCGAGGGGGTGGAGCCGGTCGTCACCACTGGCGGAGGCAGCCCCAGCGCCGCCAGCCGCGCCGCCACACTCGCCAGGCGTTGGCCCTCGGCCCGGCCCATCGTCCGCCGCTCCTCCTCGGAACAGGCGCTATAGGCCTGCCCGCCGAACTCCATCAGCCCGCCAAAGGCTAACCCCGGCGCGTTTGCTATCGCCAGGGCCAGGGCAATGGCTTCGGCATCGCTGGCGACCCCGGTGCGGCGGAAGCCGGTGTCCACCTCCACCACCACCGGCAGGTGCAGCCCGCGTGGCCCGAAGAAGGCCGATAGTGTCGCCACCCCCTCCAGCGAGTCCGCCGCCACGGCGATCCGCGCCCGGTCGAGCAGCCGGGCCAGCCGCCGGTATTTCGCCTCGCCGATCAGCGGGTAGGCGATGAACAGGTCATCAAACCCGGCGTCCACCATCACTTCAGCCTCGCCCACCTTGGCGACGGTGAGGCCTTTTGCTCCCGCCTCCACCTGCATCCGGGCGATGATCGGGGATTTGTGCGTCTTGGTGTGCGGGCGCAGCGCCACCCCACAGCGGTCGGCCACCGCCTGCATCGCCGCGATATTGCGCCGCAGCCGCGCCCCATCCACCAGCAGTGCCGGGGTGTCCAGATCCTGTATCGTCGTCATCTCGTCGGCTCCTTATCGCGTAGAATAGGCCCATTATAGCGCAACCCCTGCCCGGGCGCAGCGTGCCCACATAGGCCATCCCTCCGCCCGCATGTGCTATAATAGACCCAGGAGACCCCCGGCCCCGCCAACCACCCCACGCGGACCCCAAACCCCAGCAGCGAAAACCCCGCAAAGCAAAACCGGGCATCATGATGTTCCTGGGCACCATCCAGTACGGAGTGGCCCTGGCAGGCGGCGGCGCGCTCTGGCTTTTGCTGGCCGAGGGGACGGATGGCTTCGGCGGCGACCTGGCCGCGCAGATCGTGGCGGTCGCCCTGCTCCTCGCCCTGATCGCGGTCGAGGCGGCATGGTCGCACATGCCCGGTGCCCGCAACGTCTGGGGCGATTACCTGGTGGACTTCCTCAGCAGCGCCGCCATCGCCGGGTTCGGCATGGCCGTGGTCGCGGCGGTCGGGCTGGTGCTGCGGCAGTGACAGGGGTTGGTGAGTGCTGAGTGCTGAGTGCTGAGTGCTGAGTACTGCGTATGCGCCGGGCAAGATTGGTGGGGTGGAGTCCCCGAACTGGAACCAGATGGAGTACCCGCCCGCCGTAAAGCAGATACCGCCCCCACTTACAGGCGCGGGGCGGTGGGCTTATAGAGGGCGTGCTTGCAATGCGGGGCACCCAGCGCGGCGCATTCGACTTCCGCCACCCGGATCCGCAAGCCGGTGACATACTCGGCCATCGAACGGAACAGGACATCCCCGGCGGCACAGATCGGGGCCTGGGCACCCTTAATCCCCTGGCAGGCCACACAAAAGACCAGGACCACATAGCAGGCGGTATCATCCTCAGTCACCAGCATCGGTGCCCAGGTCAGGCTGAGGAGGGGGATCCAATCGTGGACAAACCGCGAGAGACGCTGATCCGGTGGGAGCTTCGCCAGCGCGGCGCGTTCGTCTTGTGCCCACTCTGACGCTAGCATCGGTTTGACCGCGCTGGTGCCGAAATTGCGCATAAACAGGCGTGTCAGGGGCTCGCCCATCATCGTGTAGGTGAGGGCAAAGAGCCGAACCAGCTCATCGCTCGTCCCGCCGGGCTGCCCGGTGTCCGGCGGCAGCGTGGTGAGATAGCGGGTCAGGCCCGCCCGCTCCAGCAGCGTTTTGTATTGGGTCCCACTTATATCCTGCACCGTCAGCAACACCGCGCGCATTGTGCCAGACGGGATTTCAGCGGCCATGGTACGACCTTTCCCTAAGCAACGCCTGCCGAGAACTGTCCATCTCCACCGTGACGAGGTTGCCCTACCCCCTATTATAGCATGGTTCACAAAGAACTGGTACGCTGCCCCGGTCGTGGATTGGGGTTGGGAACGAGATTTGAGGTTTGAGGTTTGAAGTATTAGTTTAGAACCCCCACCCTCGTACCTCACACCTCATACCTCGTACCTCGTCTACGCTTGACACCCCCCGCCAGGCGGTGCTATAATCCGAGCAGGAACACTAAACATAACACGAGATTCCCCCGCACTAGAAAGCCGCGCAATGCTGCGTATTCTGCACCTGGCCGACATCCACCTGGGCATGGAAAACTACGGGCGCACCGACCCGGCGACGGGGCTGTCCTCGCGCCTGGGCGACTTCCTGCGCACGCTCGATGAGGCGCTCGATTGGGCGCTGGCGAACGACGTGCATCTGGTCCTGCTGGCGGGCGACGTGTACAAGAACCGCGACCCCAGCCCCACCGTGCAGCGCGAGTTCGCCCGGCGCATCCAGCGGATTTCGGCGGCGGGCGTGCCGATGTTCATCCTGGTCGGCAACCACGACCTGCCCAATGCCTGGGCGCGAGCGCACACCGTCGAAATCTTCGACACCTTGCAGGTGCCCCACACCTGGGTGGCCCGCCAGCCCCGCTCGGTCACCCTGCCCACGAGCGCCGGACCGGTGCAGATCATCGCCCTCCCCTGGGTCACCCCCGCCACCCTGCTCACTAAAGACGAATACCGCAGCGCCAGCTTCGAGCAGCTAAACAGCATCATGATCGACAAGCTGGAAACCCTGCTGGACAGCTTTGTAGAGGAGCTAAACCCAGAGTTCCCCACGATCATGACCGCGCACGCCGCCGTCCAGGGGGCGGTGTTCGGGGCCGAACGCAGCGTCATGCTGGGGCACGATCTGGTCTTGCCGCGCAGCTTTGTCGCCCGCCCGGAGTTCGACTACGTGGCGATGGGCCATATCCACCGCCACCAGATCCTGCCCCCCACCGGCCTCACCGAGCCGCCCATCGTCTACCCCGGCAGCCTGGAGCGGATCGATTTTGGCGAGGAGGAAGAGGCGAAGGGCTTCATGGTGGTAGACATTGGCGACCCCGATCCGGCGACCGGTCGCCGCCCGGTCGCGCCGCGCTTCCACCCGGTGCAGGCTCGCCGCTTCCTCACCCTGCGCGTGACGACCACCGCGAAAGATCCCAACGAGACGGTGCTGGCGAAGCTGCGGGCACACGAAGCCGAGATCGCCGGGGCGATTGTGCGGGTGATCATCAAGACGACGCCGGAGCAAGAGGCCGCACTGCGCGACGACGAAATCCGCAAGGCGCTGGAGGGGGCCGCCTATATCGCGGGCATCAGCCGCGATGTGGACCGCCCCACCCGCGTGCGCTTCGGCGATCATGCCGTCGAGCAGATGACTCCGCGCCAGGCGCTCGAACTCTATATGCAGGTCAAAAACGTCTCTGCCGAGCGGTCCACCACCCTCCTGGCTGCCGCCGACCAGTTGATGAACGAGTGACGAGTAGGCAGTGGTCAGTGGTCAGTGGTCGGTGATCGGTGGTCAGTGGTCAGTGGTCAGTGATGGTCATTAGTAATCCGAAGGCACAGTTTCATAGCTAAGGGCGCTAAATACGGACCACAGACCACTGACCACAGCCAACAAACCACCCGCCCCATGTCGCCCCCGGGGC
>JBBSAN010000611.1:0-4684 GCA_038252265.1 Chloroflexia bacterium | reverse complement strand
GGGCACGCCGCAACCAGGCCCGCCTGGCGGAGCCGCGCCAGCAGTTGTTCGGTGGCGCGTTTGCTCCGGCGCGTCTGGGCTTGCTCCCAGACCTGCCGGGTCGAGCAATAATAATAGGCGCTCAGCAAGTCGAGGATATCTTGCTGCGCTGGGGTAATCGGTCGTTTGGGCATGAATCGACTCCTGCTAGAATCATGTCTCTGTACCTGCGGACTGGCTAGGCGGCCCCAGCTTATGACGGGGCATCCGCTTGAACGGCGGAAGCCACCAGGAGGGGCACCGGCGCGTGCGCGGCCCCGTTCTCCATCCCCTCCAAATTGTCTCCTCCTGACCGGTGCTCCGCGACAGGCTCACTCGCTGCGGTGAGGGCGGCATCTTGCGCGAGTACCCGATCCAGTGTCGGCAGTCCCTCCCGCACTGGGATCACCACGGCCACATTGATTGTGTGCTGGCAGAGCCAACTCAGCGTCTCACGCACGTAGCCGTTCAGCGGCCCTTGCTGGAGTTGGGCTTGGAGCGATGCGTTCGGCACGGTGAGCAACGCCCACCCGCGCGCGATGTCTAACTCGCGTAATTCCACATAACGCAGAAGGCTGAGATCGGTCTCTGGGGGAGGGGACATCTGCAATTGGAGTTGGGTCAATTGCCAGAGGCGGTTTAAACGGGTGTCTGGTAGATCCGTGCGCTGAGCGGCTCCGGGGGCGGCCCGTCGGTTCGCTAGCGCCGCCCGCAGCTGCTCCACTCGGTGGGTGCGGTCCGATACGGGCGGCTCTTCGGTCCTGCCGGGTGATTCCTGCTGAGGCGTACCATTCGGCGTTTGTTGGATTCCCTGCTCCACTTGCCCCCTGTGTTTACCATTTGTTGGCCCAGAGGACGGTGCTACGGTTGGGGAAGCACCGGAGGACGTTTCCTCCCGGTGTTGCGGATCCGGTGCGCCTGTGTCCACTATTAAAAAATGAGCGCCACCTCCTCCTCCTCCTCCGCCTTCTGGAGGTGGTTCTTTTTCTTTTGCTTCTTTACGTACGGGTTCTTCTTCGTGTGACGGCATTGCCACAGTGGTCTGTGTCGTCGGTGTCACAGTGGTCTGTGTCGCGGGTGCCACCCTCGGATGGGACGTAGGTGTCGCATCCCCATGCGACGTGGGTGTCCTATCGAGTTGTGCCGTAGATGTCACATGGGAGTGTGACGGTGCTGTCACAGCGGGGCCAGACAGCACCGTCCTGGCTTTTCCATCATCGGCCATGAAGCGCGGGCGGTACTCGGCCTTTGGACCCCATTCCTGGATGCAGTATTCTAACTGGGCAAAGAGGGGGCCGAAATCGTAGGCGTTGGAGTCTTGCCGCCCCTCCGCTGTGTGGCGCGGGATCAGCACTAAGGCACCTTTATCGACCAGGCTGTCCTTGATGCGCTGGAGGTTCCGGCGCGACATGCCCGTGTCTTCGGCCATCCGGATGAGCGAGGGGTAGGGGAGGGCGGCATCCCACTTGTACATCAGGATATAGCCGACAAACCAGACTTCTTGGGCGGTCAGCCCGAGCGCGCCCTGGTATCGGTAGAGGGTGGAGGGAACCGGCGTAATACCACCCTGCAAGATCGTCGGGCCGAAGCGCTGAGCAAAACCCCGGCCTGGCGTAGATGATTCTGGCGGCTGGTCGGTCATGCACTCACTACTTTCCCTGCATCGGGCGCGTCGAGGTATCATGGTGTGCTAGCGGGCAACCGTAGACCCGCGCATCCAGGTGCCTATCGTCGACACTGATGGGCTTCCTCAGCTCTGGAGCGGGCTGGGACCGAAGCCCATCCGTTCCGCCGTGTGCGGAGAATGTTCTATCGGGGCGGGCCGGATAGCGGGGATGGTCGCCATTCCTCTGTCTGCTGGGCCACCCAGGCCTCTAACTCCGCCCGAGGAATCCGGACGCAACGCCCGATGCGGACGACCGGAATTGGTTGGCCCGCAGCCAGCATTTGATATAACATCGCCCGCGACAGGCCGAGGAGTTCTGCCGCTTCGTGGACTCGTAAGAGAATCCTGGGCGAGGTCGGTGCGTGATTGATATTGGTCATCGCTTCAGCCTCCTGACTGTAACTTAGCCGCGATCCAAGTCCATATCAATAGCATTGTGAATGCTACTACTCACATAGATATTATAGATCATCCTGAACAAGAACGCAATAGCTGTACCAATGCTACTATTGACATTGATAAGAGGTGTGCTATACTCGCAAAAAGGAGGTGCAGCCCATGGTGGGTGAGCGCTTAAGAAACCTACGCAAATGGCGGGGCTTAACGCAGGTCATGCTCTCTCAGGCTTCCGGTGTAGCCCAGAACTATATCAGTGCCTTGGAGCGTGGAGCCGCTGGTAATCCGAGTCCGGATGTGTTACAGCGCTTGGCGGAGGCTCTTGGGGTACCCCAGGCTGAACTGTCTGCCCCGCCTATCCCTCGATCCGTGGCCGGTGAAGGGTCCGCCAGTTCTTCGGCTAGCTCAGCATCCTTAACGAACCAATATCGCGGTTATCGGGTCTTGGCGCAGCGGCCTGATCACGCGCTTTACACCGCAGCCTTGGTCGTCGAGGTCAACGGGCAACCTTTATCTGCACACTATTGGTACAGCTCAGGGATTGAGTGGGGCTATGTGGGGGCCGGGCCAACGGCGCTGGCCTACGATTTGCTGGTCCACGAGTTCAATCCGACCCTGGCCCGCAACCATTTACGGGGCTTTGTAGAAGCGGTCGTGGCTCGTTTCCCCCAAGCGGAAACGGGCGGGCCAGGCTCTCAACTTCAGTGGACGTTGACTGGTCAGGAGATCCGTGATTGGCTCCTGCAACAAGGACGTCCCGATCATGTCTCCGTGTACTGGTCGGCGCAGGAGTGGGTCGGGCAGGAGGATGGCCCGGCCCAGATGCTGGTCTACGCCCAATTTCTGCCGGAGCGCCGCCTGGTGCTGGAACTGGAGCGGCAAGAGTACGACAACTCCACCGCGCCGGTCGTGCGTAAGGCGGTGGAAGAGGAGTGGCGGGTCGGATCAAGCCGCTGGCCTGCCTGGTACTACGTGCGGGATGTGGAGCCGCATGAGTATTTCTTGTTCCGGGCGTGATCTGGCCCTGGCCGCGCCTTCCGGTGTCTGCCCAGAGTGGGTATAATAAACATAAGCGCAGCATCCTGGTGATGCCGCGTTGGTGCGAGCGCCAGGGGGTTGGGAGCGACCAAGGAATCAAGCGGGGAGGAACTATTATGGCTGTTGCTGTGCCGGTCGGCACCTTACGGGTGGTCAACGCTGACGGTGTGACGATCCTCGATCTTGATGCGATCCAGGGCCTCTGGACCGCGGAGCAGTATCTCCAGTTCACTAACTACAGCCGCTGGTTAATCGAATTTACCAATGGTAAGCTGGAGGTCTTGGCTATGCCCACTCGACAGCATCAGGCGATCCTGGGATTTCTGTACGTCGCCCTGCTGACGTTCCTGCGACCGCGTGGGGGAGCCGTGTTTTTCGCTCCCCTCCGTCTGCAAATCCGCGAGGGCAAATTTCGAGAGCCGGATCTATTGCTGCTGCGGGACACGCTAGATCCTCGGGGACAAAACGCCTACTGGCTAGGCGCGGATTTGGTTCTGGAGGTGGTCAGCGCCGACGACCCCGAACGCGATACCGTCGTCAAGCGCACCGACTATGCCGAAGGGCGGATTCCCGAATACTGGATTGTGCATCCCGAAGAAGAAACGATCACCGTGCTACGGCTGGAGCAGACTGAATATGAGGAGCATGGCGTGTTCCGGCGGGGTCAAACCGCCACCTCGGTCTTGCTGCAAGGCTTTGCCGTCGCCGTGAGTGATGTCTTGGATGCCCGCTGAGTCAGCGACTCGCCCCAGAGTCTCCCCCAACCTGATGCTTGCTGATTGATTGGAATAGATCGAAGCAGGCCAGCACCTCTTCCCGTCTGCGTCAGCAATCCTCCTCCCCAGTGTGTATGCACTCGATATGGTGGTGTTAATCCAAAAAGCCCAGCACCCCTGGAGGGGGCTGGGCTTTTGCTCATATAGGTATTTTGTGTGCAGCTACCGCCTGGCGGGTGTAGAGCAGTTAGGAAAGAAGGCCTGAGCAGTGATCTTGGCCGTCTGGCCGCGCGTTACATTACTGCCCCAGCGGAAGTATTTGCCATGCTGCGGGTCGCACGGCTCACTTGGTCCACCGCAGTCGTAGCCGCTGATGATCCCACGCATCGCCAGCCGCTCGATGTAAAGCCAGAACACGTTGCCGCTGGTCACATCGGTGAATGTCTGCTGCTCCGGCGGGATCGGCTCCGTGAAGTTTGCTGTTACCGCCACGATCTTACTGATCTGGCCGCGCGTGACCGGATTGTTGGGCCGGAAGTAGGGGCGGTTGCCGGGCGCGACGCACGGCTCAAACGGGCCGCCGCAGGGATAGCCGCCGAGGATGCCCCGTCCGGCCAAGCGTTCGATCCATAGGTGGAATGTGCTGCCTGGCGGGACATCTTCGAACGTCTGCTGGGCCGCGGGCACCGGGTCGGGCAGCCCCGCCGTCGTAGCGACAATCTTGCTCGCCTGGCCGCGCGTGACGTGGTTGCTGGGCCGATAGTAGATGCCAGGACACGGCTCGCCGGGGCCGCCGCAGGGATAGCCGCTGACAATGCCCCGGCAGGCCAGGCAGCGGATGAAGCTGTAG
>JBBSAN010000610.1:0-4699 GCA_038252265.1 Chloroflexia bacterium | reverse complement strand
TGCGGACCCAGGCGATGTCGTAGCTGGCGGCGGGCGGGCGGGGCACTTCGTCCATGCCGAGGATGTCGCAGTAGAAGTGCCGGGCGGCGGCCATGTCGCGGACGACGAGGCTGACGTGGTTGAGGTCGAGGATTTCGATCATGGGATTCTTCCTTACGTACTGCGTATTACGTATTGCGTATTGCGGATCGGGATGGGGGGATACGCAATACGTAATACGCAGTACGCAAAGCAGTTAGACTCGCGCGATGAATTCCCGGTCGTGGACTTCGACGCGCACTTTGAGCAGTTCGGTGATGGCGTCTACGAGGTGGTCGGAGTAGAGGGTGAAGGCTTGCTCGCCCTTTGCGGCGGTGGCGCGGGCGGGGTTGCCGATGACGCCGGTGTCGCTGAACTCGTCGTGGTCCATCGGGAACATGAAGTACTGGTAGCCGCGGAACTCGATGTCGGGCGCGCCGTCGCTCTTGGTGAAGGCGTCGGGCAGCCAGGGCGGTTTGTGGGTGGTGGTGGGGACGGCGCGCTCCATGCGGACCAGGCGGGGGTCGTGGGCCAGCATCTGCGAGGTTTCCAGTTCGCTGGCGTGCCAGCCGGGGGTCTCGTCGGGCGGGTTCTCCATCAAGCCTTTGAGCAGGCCCATGTAGCGCTCGGCGTAGGGTTTATAGTAGGCAATCAGCGCGCCGGTCTCGTACTTCAGGCGGCGCAGGAGCGGGTCCACGATTTTGGAGTTGGAGCCGTGGCCGCCGACGAAGATGAGGCGATTGAAGCCGTGGTGGATCAGGCTGCGGGCAATGTCATAAAGGAGGTTGTTGAAGGTTTCGGCGCGGACGGTGATGGTGCCGATGCCCTGGCCCGGCCCACGCATGTGCTGGGGCGAGTAGCCGGTCCAGACGCAGGGGGTGTAGAGCACCTGCGCTTTGTTCCCGGCGCGGCGGGACACCTCTTCCGCCGTGACGGTGTCGGTGGAGAGCGGCAGGTGAGGGCCGTGCTGCTCGGTGCTGGCGACCGGGATGAGGACAATATCTTTGTGCTTGAGATATTCCTGAATGTCGGGATAGGCCAGGTCGGCCAGGTTGTACGAGAGAAGATCGAGGTCTGCCATGCGGGCGCTCCTGAGTGCGAAGTTGCGAGTTGTGAGTTGTGAGTTGCGTGAAACGTGAAACGTGAAACGTGATGCGTGAGTTACTGCGTATTGCGTATTGCGTATTGCGTATTGCGTCGTTCTGACCACTGACCACTGACCACTGACCACCCGTCAGGCGATCTCCACTTCGGCTTCGATTTCGACGGAGATGTTGAAGGGGAGTTCGGCCAGGCCAACGGCAGAGCGGGCGTGGGTGCCGGCTGCGGGGCCGTAGAGTTCGAGGATCAGGTCGGAGAAGCCGTTGATGACGTTGGGCTGGCGGACGAAGCCGGGCGCGGAGTTGACCATGCCGAAGACGCGCAGCCAGGCGGTCACCCGGTCTAAATCACCTAATGCCCGTTGCAGGCTGCCGAGGACGCCGAGGGCGATCAGCCGGGCGGCAGCGTAGCCTTCTTCGAGCGTCACGTCAGCCCCCACTTTGCCGAACGGCCCGGCCAACGAGCCGTCGGGGTGTTGCGGGCCGTGGCCGGAGATGTAGACTCGGTTGCCGCGCACTTGGACCCAGGCGAAGGGAAGATTCACACCCGGCGGAGCCTGGAGCGGGGCGGGCAGGGTCAGGCCGAGCGCGGCCAGGCGGGCTTCAATCTGCATCGGGGGCCTCCGGTGAGTGGGCGAGCAAGCGCAGGAATTCGTCGGCCACACGGTCGGCGAAGGCGGGGGCGTTGACGTGGGCGGCGACGGTGATCAGCGGGATGTCGGGGTGCAGGTCGGCCCGTAAAGCGGCGAGGAACCCGGCATCGGCGGGCGGGTCCCAGAACGCGCCGCCGGGGACGTTGGGGATGGAAAGGCCCTCGGTGGGGACGACGACGACCAGCGGCCCCTGGGCCATGTTGAGCTTGCGGGCCATGATGTGGCCGATCTGCGCCATCTCGTCGGGCAGCAGGCGGACCAGGGTGAACTCGGGGTTGTGGTAGTAGGCGGGGCGGCTTTTGAAGCGGTCGGGTACTTCGTCGCGGGGGCCGTGGACGGTGAAGTCGATGCAGCCGGGGACGACGACCTGGGGCAGGCCCAGCGCGCCGACTCGTTCCAGGCGGTGTTCGCCGCCCTGGTGGAAGCCGCCGACCAGTTGATCGGACAGTTCGTCGGTGGTATAGTCGATCACCCCGGCGAACATGCCCATCTCGGCCAGTTCTTCCATCGCCGGGCCGCCGACGCCGTTGGAGTGGAAAATCACGGCTTCCAGGCCGTGGGCGGCGAGGCGGTCTTTGATCTGCATCACGGCAGTGGTCGTGTTGCCGAGCATGGTCACGGCGACGTAGGGGCCGCCGCCCTCTGCCTTGGGCTGGCTGGCCGCGCCATACTGGACCATGCCGACCAGGGCGGCGGCGACGTTGTCGAAGACGGCGCGACTGATCGGGTTGATGCCGAGAATGTCGATGACTGAGTGCATGACCATGATGTCAGGGGTGCCGATGAGCGGGCCGAAGCGTCGCCGCCCCGACGCGATGGGGGTGACGATGATTTTGGGTACGCCGATAGGCAAAGCTTTCATTGCCGCCGCGCCCAGCACCGCGCCCTCGGCCCCGCCCAGAGTCACCACGCCGCCCAACCGCCCCTGCGCGTAGAGGTCGCGCGCCCATTTGCGGACGCCGTCTTTCATCTTTTCCACTGCCAGGCCGCGCGTGCCCGCATTGCGGAGCGCGTCAATGGTGAACCCGGCGGCCTCGGCCACCTGCTCGCGGGTGATGTCGGCGGTAATGTCCAACGGCTCGCCCAGGATGCCAGAGTCGAGCACCAGCGTATCCGCGCCGAGCGCCTGGATGCGGTCGCGCAGGTAGCCGATCTCGCGGCCTTTGGTGTCAAGAGTGCCGATGATGAGGATGGGTGCTGTCATAGTGCGGAGTGCGGAGTGCGGAATGCGGAATGCGGATTACGTACTGCGTATTGCGTATTGCGTAATCCAAGAACCCCTACGCAATACGCAATACGCAGTAGTTGTTAGAGCGCCGCGCTTTCTTCGACGCCCGCTTCTTGCATCGCGTTTTTCAGCGTCTTGGACGAGACCTCGACCAGCCAGGAGTAGAACTCATCGGAGAGGACGCCGGAGCCGTGGTCCTGGATGAACTTGAGTTGTTCGGACGTCAATTCGGAGTCGGCGGTGCCGAGGGCGTTCTTGTACGGGTTGGCCGGGGTGCGGTCCAGGGGGGCGACGAATTCGACGGTGAGGGCGTTGTCGTAGCCCGCCTCGTGGAGCGTGCGGACGAGGCGGGTGCAGTCGTAGTCGCCCTGACCGCAGGCCATGCGGTTGTTGTCGGCGACGTGGAAGGCAACCAGCTTCTTCCCGGTGTTGAGGATCGCCTGCCAGAGGTTCGATTCTTCGATGTTAATATGGAAGGCATCGAGGCAGACGCCGCAGTTGGGGCCGACGGCCTCGGCCAGCATGATCGCCTGATCGTGGCGGTTGAGGAAGTTGGTCTCGAAGCGGTTGAGCGGTTCCAGGCCGATCATGATGCCTGCCTGCTCGGAGTGGGCGTAGACTTCTTTCAGCCCCTCGACGGCCCAGGCCCATTCTTGCTCCGGTGTGTCCATCGGCACCACCTTGCCGACCTGGGAGGGGACGATGGTCATCTCGCGCCCATCCAGTTCTTTGACCATGGTGATGCAGCCTTTGAGGTAGTTGACGGTGCTTTCGCGGACGGCGGGGTCGGCGTGGATCAGGTCGCGGCCCTCGAACATGAGCGAGACGGACCCCCAGCAGCGGAGGTTGTGCTCTTGCAGCAGTTGCCGGACCTCTTTGGTGTCGTACTTCTCCGGCTCACCGCTGATCTCGATGGTCTGGTAGCCGTACTTCGCCAGGCGGCGGATAGTGCTGGCGATCGGCTCGGCGCGCATCCAGTTGTGCATAGACAGGAACATCGGTGTCTCCTCCTTGCGAGTTGTTAGTTGTTAGTTATCAGTTATTAGTTGTTGGTGGTCAGTAGTCAGTGGTCAGTTTGCTGGTGATTGTTCAATTAACAGCTAACAACTGATTACTAATAACTAATGACTAACAACTAATGACTCTCCGGCGAGTTGGGCGGCGGCCAGGGCGAGCAGGGTGTGGACGGGGAGGCCGTCGGCGTGGGTGGCGAGATGGGCGGCGCATTGGGGGTCGTCGGTGAGCAGGGCGGTGGCCCCGGCGGCGCGGGCGTCGGCCAGGCGGGTGCGGGCCAGGGTGGCGGCGAGGTCGGGCTGGGTGTGGAGGAAGCCGCCGATAGCACCGCAGGGCGCGGCCTGCCGTCGCCGCCAGAAGAGTTCTCCGGGGGCCGATCCGGTGAGGGCCAGGATGACGGCGCGGGCGGCGTCGCTGCTGCCGGGCAGGCGGGGGGGGTGGCAGGGGTCGTGGTAGACCGCGCCGGGCAAGGGGCGGGGTTCGATCTGGAGCGTGCCCGCGTCCAGGGCGGCGGCGAGCCAGGGGGTGAACTCGGTCACGCGCACATCGGTGGGGAACGGGATCTCTAGCTCCGGGTAGACGTTGCGGAAGCTGTGCGCGTCCTCTTTGCTCAGGGTGAGGATTTCGGTGACGCCGCTCTGCCGGATTTCGTCCACGGTCTGGCGGGCGAGGATGCGGGCGGTGTC
>JBBSAN010000609.1:0-4701 GCA_038252265.1 Chloroflexia bacterium | reverse complement strand
GGAACGATTCGGCCAGTTCCGGGGCAGCGTAGGCCGCGTGCCCTGCCGTCAGGATCTGGATGATTTCGACCCCGCGCAAGGCCGGAGCGCGGTCCACCAGCCCCCGGGCCAGCACCAGCGGCTCACCACAGCCGCCCCCAATATAGACGCGGTGGCGCGTTTTCACCACCTGCAAGGCATCGTCTGCAGGGGTCAGTTTATGCCGCCAGGCGGCGGGCCATCCGGCAGGGATAGACACCCCTCCGGCGCGGTCGGTCTGCGCCGCACCCGGCGCGGGGACGGGGGCTTCAACAATCGGGCGTTCCTGAATCATAGCCTGCTCCTGATAGTGAGGTTGCTGGCGGCAACCCCCTCTGTACGGTCACCGCCTATCCTTAGAATAACGGACAGCGATGGAACATCGGGTATATATCCGTGAACAATTCGTAAACAAGAGGTAACAAAGTGCCAGGCAGCGCGGGCACAGACAACAACAACGCCGTCTGCACGAGGCAGGCGGCGTTGTTGTGTGGATTGGTCGGGATGGCGGGATTCGAACCCACGACCTCAGCGTCCCGAACGCTGCGCTCTACCAAACTGAGCCACATCCCGATTGAATGCACCTGATTATAACAAATCACCCCCCCCTTGTCAATCTCGTGCGGACACCGTTTGCCCAGCGCAAACGACTCCTGGGGTGCCCTGGTCCAGTTGGGCGGAGGTGGGTGGCATTACTGTGTACCCGCATCAGTGCTATAATCAGGCAGATCCTGCACGGTCTTGTAGGAGAGGTGTCTATTTCATAAGGAGGAAACCAACCATGGAAGCCCGTATACTAACCATGCATATTCAGCCAGGGAAGCTGGACGAAGCGGTGCATACGTTTGAGCGCGACTCGGTGGGCGCGATGAAGGAGCTACCCGGCTTGCAGCACATCATCTTGCTCACCGCTCCCACCACCCACACGTTCCTGGTGACCACGATCTGGGAAACCGGCGACCATAAGATGAGCGCCGAGACCAGTGGCTTTGTCAAGGCGCAGATCGACAACGTCGCCGCCCTCTTCGCCGCCCCGCCCAGCATCGCGCATTATACCGTACCGGTCTATCACTGACATGCCCCGGCGACCCGGAAACCAGGGTGGCGCGCCCTTGTCGGCGCTTGACAAGCCAGGGGCAGGTGCCGTATAATTAGCGCGCTGACTGCGTGATGATCCTTTCCAAAGGATCTTTACGCCGCAGAATTTGCGCAGGTGGCGGAATTGGCAGACGCGCTAGCTTGAGGGGCTAGTGCCCGTTAAGGGCGTAAGGGTTCGAGTCCCTTCCTGCGCACCATTGAGGGCGATTAGCTCAGTCGGTTAGAGCGTCTGCTTTACACGCAGAATGTCAGAGGTTCGAGTCCTCTATCGCCCACCCACCCAACAGGTACCCGCCCCGGCGGCGCTCAGCGGTGGACTCATGGCTTCCGTTTTCTTGACAAGCCACCCCAGATCTGATACACTAGGCGCACCAATCCCACCCGCTCAGGTAGCTCAGCTGGTAGAGCATGCGACTGAAAATCGCAGGGTCATCAGTTCAAATCTGATCCTGAGCACCAAAATAGTGCTAATATAAGCGTAAAAACTGACCAAGATGCTAGTTATCTTGGTCAGTTTTGCGTTTTCTACAGCCAAACTGTAGCCAAACTGTTGAAAAGCAGCGGAGATGCAAGGACAAAACGGGACTTGCCCCGTCGTTTTAGGCACACGATGGACGGGTCTGGACAGGCGTGGATCGCTTCCCGGATGTCTTTTATTTGAGAATCGCAGGGTCATCTGGTCCCCGCTGATCCTGCGTTCTAGAGAAGGACAGGTCAGAATTCAGGAGAGGACTGCCCCGCCGGTTGTTCGGCACTCCTGCAGGGTGTGGTGGATAATTCAGCCAGCCTCTTGCGTGCGGCTGCGGGGTTGATTTGAGCCCGATACGCTGTGCCATTCGGTCAAATGGGCCCTTGAACCCACGGTCATAACCGCAACAGCCCTGGCTGCCGCAACTGCCGGCGGCAATTCCCGCAATCAGGCGCGCTTATCCTGCCGTACTCGGCAGCGGTAGCGCCAATAGCTCGTGCATACTCCAGCGATGTCCCGTCAACCCCGCTGCCTGCGCTGGCCTCCGCTGCCGATAGCGCCGTTGCCGCCCTTCCCCTGCGCCTAACGCCAGGCGCAGCCCTTCGTGTACGCGCACAAAATGATAATACCCACGCCATAATTCGGCTTGCGCCAACAAGTGTCCCGCTGTTTGTGCCGTCGCCCAAGTTTGCCGCGCCAGTGCGGCGACCCCTCGCCGCACGCTCAGGTTGACCCGTTCAACGAAGGCTGTATTCAGCTTGCCGCTGAAGCCTAATGCCTGCAACTTCAAGCGTCGCTCAGCTAGACTGCCCAAAAGCATAACGTGCTGGACTTGGACCAGCTTGCGGCGACGCACGATCTTCTGCACCTGGCCGTAGATCAACTCAGGACAGACCCGCCAAGTTCGCCTGCGTTCACCCACAGCGTGGACCCAGCGGCCAAAATGCGCGGTCAATGCGTAGAAGTACAAGTTCAAACCATCACTACTCACCACGGGCACACAGTCAGGCGCCAACAACTGGATCAAGTGATGGATGACGCTATGCGCCGCCTGCTGGGTACGCGCACCCAAGTGCATGACCAGGATCAGCTTGTTGGTGGGGTCGAAGGCGACCCACAGCCAGAGCACATGTTCACGCAGCCGCAGGCGGGTGCGGATTTCATCAAGTTGCCCATGCCCGATGTGCAGACCATGTAGCCGCTGAGCATACAGGCGCTGCATATGCTGGCCGGCACGCGTTAGCCAACAGCCAATGGTTGCTTCGCGGTAGCCAAAGACGCGCGCTGCGGCGGCCACATCTAACCCTTCGGCCAACGCCGCCAACACCTGGCTAACACGAGGGGCTGGGGTTTTGAGCCGATAAAGTGGGGTGTTGCAGCGTGCCGAGAAGGTGCGCTGACAGGCTTGGCAACGGAAGGTCTGGATGGGCTCGGTTTTGCCCTGGCAGCCATCGCCAACCAGGGCATGAACTGTAGCGTCAGCAATATTATAGTAGGCACAAGCGGGATTAGGACAGGCGAAGCCTTGGGCGGGGATTGTTTTAGGGCGGCCACGGCGGCTCTTGAGATGAGACCAAGGTGGCGGCGGAGCAGCAGGCGCAGGTAGGAAGCTGAGTGGATCTACACCAGCAGCACGACAAGCAGCGCAATCGCTGGGGGAATACGGCTTGAGCTGACGCGGGATTTTGGGCTGTCCAGTAGAGCAGTCGGTTGGTGGAAGAGTAATGCGCTGGCTGCGGCACAAGAGCAGCAGTGCCAGCAAGAAGAGCAGCCCCAAGAAGAGCGCAACTGACGACACGAACGACACCTCCTGAGCGGCAAGTAGGGTTCCGGCGCATACTTGTCGTCAGAGTAGCAGGCAAGGGCTTGAGCTGGCAAACATACTGGTGGGGAACCGAATTATCCACGACCGAGTGAGGGAGGACCGAATTCCGAGCGCGTGGCCCGCAGCGCGTCAACGAGCCGATCGAGCGCGCCGGGCGAGAACGGGATGCCGAGGGCCATGGACACGGCAAACCGCAACTGGGCGATAGCGGCCTCCAACATGGTACGTGCCTCCCCATTGGCGTCAAGTTAAGGAATTCACAATCGTTTGGTGCCTGGCACGGCTGGATCACAGCGGATCCAGGCGGGCAGAGGCCGCCTGTTGCGCCGCGATGACGCTGCTCTCGCCGATCCATTGGACGGGACTGGCCGGAAATACGCTTAGCGGGGCGGGGAGCATAAGACGCATCGCGCCGGCTTGCCAACCCTGGGCGCGAGGGCCCAATCAGGGAGCGGATGGGCCATACAGCCGGGCAAACAGCGGGTAGGCCGTGGGGCCGAAGGCGAGCCGCGCCTGGATAGCCGCCTGCCAGGCCCCGGCCGCCGGTTGGCCCGCGTCCTGGAGCACCTGGGCTTGCCCGGCGAGCGCCCAGGGGTCGTCGGGCACATACTGCAAGGCATACTGGAACAGCGCCGTCGCTTGCGTCCACAGATCGCCCGAGACACCCGGTGCGCTGCCAGCTACCGAGCCGCAGGCCGCAGGAAGCAGCTTGCCGTCCGCGGGGGCGGGCGGGGTGATCGCCGGTGTCGCCGGGAGCGGGAGCGGTCCGGTAGGTGGGGGCAGGGTTTGCTCGGCCAGGCGCAGGAGCGTCCATCCGGCCTGGCTGTAGACCGCCGGCCAGCTCCGTTTGTTTAACGCCTCGGCGGGAAGGAAGCTCCCTGGCTGGTAGTCCTGGGGCGTAAAGGAGAAGGGCATCGTGCGCAAGGCCTGGCAGGCCGCGTTAACCGCGCCCGCTGCCTGTCCCAGGGCCATGTGGGCCACCGACAGGTTATACCAGCCCTCCGCAAAGTCGGGGTCGAGCTGCACTGCCGTGGAATAGACCGACAGCGCTGGCGTGAATTGGCCCTGCGCCAGATAGAGGTTGCCGAGCGTGTTGGCGTAGGGCGCGTACTCGGGCCGTCGGGCCGCCGCCCGCTGGTAGGTCTGGAGCCGCAGGGCATACAGCGTCGGGGGCGAGTAGACCCCAACTGAGGGCGGCTTGGAGGACGGCCGGCCAAGTTGTCAACGGCAAAGCGGCTAAGGTGGGTTGGGCTTGAAGGTGGGCGCTGTACTGGGGCAGCCATTCAGGGTT
>JBBSAN010000608.1:0-4718 GCA_038252265.1 Chloroflexia bacterium | reverse complement strand
GGGTGGCGATCCAGCCCGGCAGCAACGCCTCGATCAAGCTGTGGACGCCGGAGGGATGGGCGGCGGTGACGCGGTGGCTGCTGGCGCGGGGCGCGGCGGTCGTCTTCACCGGCACGAAGGGGGAGCAGCCGTTGATCGAGGCGATCCGCCAGCACCTCTCGCCGGAGGAGCAAGCTGCTGCCCCCACCCTGGCCGGGCAGACCAACCTGGGCCAACTAGCGGCCCTGTTCGCCACGCTCGATCTGGTGCTGGGCGTGGATAACGGGCCGCTCCACCTGGCAACCGCTGTCGGCACCCCCACCCTCCGCCTCTATGGCCCCAGCGACGAAACGCTGTGGGGGCCGTGGGGACCAGCCGCCCACCACCGCGTCCTCCGCGCCCCTGGCACCGCCCCCACCGGCGACCTCCAGCCGGGCCGCGCCGGGTTGAGCGGCGGCCCGGAGATGCTCGCCATCACGCCGGCGCAGGTGATCGCGGCGGTGGACGGAGTGCTGAGTGCTGAGTGCTGAGTAGGGTATTGCGTATTGCGTATTGCGTCGTGCTCGTCCCTCGTCCCTCGTCCCTCGTCCCTCACCACTCAGCACTCAGCACTCAGCACTCAGCACTCAGCACTATCCCCCCAACACCAGTTGTACATCCTGCCAGGCGAAGGCGAGGGCGAAGCCAAGGAGGATCAGGCCCGACCCGGCGGTGATGGCGCGGAAGAGCCAGGGCAGGCGGTCCAGGTAGGCCCGCGCCACGGCAACGATCCCGGCCAGGATGGTGAACCAGGCGGCGCTACCGAGCAGGATGCCGAGCAGCGCCCCCACCGTGGGCAGCGGCGGCAGCCCGATCAGGTGGGCCGCCACAAACGCGCCGCCGATGGAGAGCCACGAAGTAATCGTGGCCGGGTTGACCACCGTGATCGTGATCCCCAGGAGCAAGGGGGTCCACCAGTGCGTGGGGCCAGCCGGACGGGCGGCAGCAGAAGCCGGGACCGGAGTAGCCACCGAGGGTGGCACGCTGGCCCCGCGCCACGCTTCGCGCAGTGCCCCCAGCCCCATCCGCCCCAGCATCAGCGCCCCCACCGCATAGAGCAGCGGGGTCAGCCAGGGCAGGCGCAACAGCAGCGGGGTCAGCCCCAGGTAGGTCGCCGTGATATAGGCCAGGTCGGTCAGTGCCGCCCCCATGCCGATCCAAAACGCCGCCCCCGCCCCCGCCACCAACCCCTGCCGAATAGCGGTCGTCCCCGTCGGCCCCAACGGCGCGGCCACCGCAAACCCCAACGCGACGGCGCTGAGCATCAAGGACGGATAGGGTTCCATCGGTTACCTCCAGTTGTGATGCGTGATGCGTGATGCGTGATGCGTGAGTCGAGGGAGCAGGGAGCAGGGAGCAGGGAGCAGGGAGCAGGGAGCAGGGAGCAGGGAGCAGATTTACGCAATACGCAATACGCAATACGAGTCACGCATCACGCATCCCGCATCACGGGCAAAATCGGCGTCTCTTTTAGCGTCGAAAGCACAATCGTCGTGCGGGTGCGGACGACGCCGGGGAGGCTTTTGAGTTCGGTGCTGAGCACGCGGTCAAGGTCGCGGGTGTGGGCGCAGCGCACTTTCAGCAGGTAGTCATCGTCCCCGGCGGTGTGGTGGCATTCCTGCACTTCGGGCAGCCGGGCGACGAGCTCCAGGAACGAGGCACGGTCGGCGGGCCGTTCCAGGGTGACGGCCACAAACGCGGTCAAGTCGCAGCCCACGGCCAGCGGGTCCACCAGGGCGGCATAGCCCCGGATCACCCCGCGTTCCTCCAACCGGCGCACCCGGTCGGCGGCAGCAGGGGCGGACAAGCCCAGCGAGGCGGCGAGATCCGCCCAGGTCAAACGGCCCTGCGCCATCAGTTCTTGTACAACTTTGTAATCCAAATTATCCATAATGTTTTACCTTCTTATCCTGTGCTGTTGTACCGATTATATTTCTTTTCGAATAGAAAATCAATACCTCACTTGGGAAAATCATGGCTGTTGCCCGGTCAAACCCTGTCAGCCTGAGCGCAGCGGAAGATCTTGTTGGGGCGGTCTGATCGTCCGTGAAGATCGGGATCGTGGCCGCCACATCGTTGCTCGCCAACAAGATCCTTCGTTGCGCTCAGGCTGACAGCTTAGGGTTGACCCGCAGTGACCGGCCTCACATCAGTAGGGCACGGCGTGTACGGGTGCAAGGCTACCCTTGACAGTATCCAGGCTATGCGCTATGGTACAGGCAATGATTCCTCTGCCAGACTTTTTGCGACCACTAACCTCTTGAATACTGATCACTAACCACCATGCATATTGGCATTGATGCCAGCCGGGCCGTTCGCGGGCGGCGGACCGGCACCGAACATTACAGCGCCCATCTGTTGCGCTACCTGTCCCAAACACGGGAAGCGGTGCAACACAGCTTTTCTTGTTATGTCAACTCCAATGGGGAGCATGACGCGCTGGATCTGTTCGGGTTTGCCCTGCCGGCCAACTTCACCCTCCGTCAAATCCCCTTCCCCCGCGCCTGGACCCACCTGCGCCTGAGCAGCGAGATGGTGCAGCACGCGCCCGATGTGCTGTTTGTACCCTCGCATGTGATCCCGCTGTGGCATCCGCCGCATAGTGTGGTGACGATCCACGATGTGGGCTACCTCTATTACCCGGAGGCCCACACCCGGCTGAGCCGCCTCTATCTCCACCTCTCCACCTGGTTCAGCACCCACGCGGCACGGCGGGTCATCGCCATCTCGCAGGCGACCGCCGACGATCTGCACCGCCACTACAAAGTGCCGAAGGCCAAGCTGCGGGTGGTGCAACACGGCTGCGACCCCGACTTCCGCCCCGTCTATGATCGGGGCCAACTGACGCGGGTACGGGAAAAATACGGCCTGCCGCTCGACCGGCCTTACATCCTCTATGTGGGCACGTTGCAGCCGCGCAAGAACCTGGGCCGATTGGTGGAAGCCTACGCCGCCGGGCTGCGCACCCACCGGCTGGGCCAGCCCGATCCGCTGCTGGTGCTGGCGGGCAAAAAGGGCTGGATGTATGACACACTGTTCGCACAGGTCAAGGAACTGGGGCTGGAGGATCAGGTGCGCTTCCCCGACTACGTGGCGCAGGAGGATCTGCCCACGCTGATCAGCGGGGCGGCGGCGTTTGCCCTGCCCTCGTTGTACGAGGGGTTCGGGATGCCCGCGCTGGAGGCGATGGCCTGCGGCACGCCGCTAATCGCCGCCAACACCTCGTCGCTGCCCGAGATCGTGGGCGACGCGGGCCTGCTGGTCGACCCCAACGACACCAACGCCTGGACGGCAGCCCTCCATGCGGTGATGAACGACCCGGCCCTGCGGGTGCGCTTGCAGGGGGCGGGCATGGCCCGCGTGGTCCAGTTCACCTGGCCTCGAGCCGCCGCCGAAACGCTACGAGTGCTGGAGGATGCCGGGCCCGAACTCTACCGGCGCAGTGGCGGCTACCCGGCGCGGTAGCGGGGCCACCCGTGCAGGGAAGGCCGGAACCGGATGCACAAGCTGGCGCAAGGCCGCCTGCACCACCGGCTCTACTGCCAGCTTGCTCATGCAGCTATCCGCCGTGGTCAGGGTGCGGCAGCGGTCGTCCTCGTACTTGAAGTGCTTCCAGCAGGAGCCGCACGAAGCGGGCTTGCGGTAGGGAGCGACCAGGGCATAGCCCCGGCTGGTATCATACGGCCCCGTCGCCACCGGATTGGTCGGCCCGAACAGCCCCAGCCAGGGAGTATTCCGCGCCGCCGCGATATGGAGCAGGCCAGTATCCACCCCGATGACCAGATCGCAGCGGTCCAGCAGGGCGGCCACCTCATCCAGCGGCTGATAGACCAGCAGCGCGGGCGACCCGGCAGCGGCAAAGCGGCGGGCCATGCTGTTCTCGGCCACCGGGCTGTCGCAGAACAGGAGCGTCCGCAGGCCCGGCTGGGCCTCGCGCAACTGGCGGTCGAGGGCCAACCAGCGGTCGGCGGGCCAGCGTTTGATCACCATGTTGCTCACCGGCACCAGGGCCACCACCGGCCCCGTCGTCCCCAACCCTTCCGTATCCCAGAACGCCTGCGCCTGCGCCTGTGCTGCCGGACGCAAGAGCAGATGGGGCTTGCGTTCGGCGGGCGGCAGGCGGATGTTCAATTCCCGCTCTAGCTCCTCGGCCAGGCAGTCGATGGTGTGGACCACGTTGGGCTGGGCGGGCACCTGGGGGGTCCAGGTCCGGCGGAAGTCCATCGCCCGCTCCCAGGCATAGAACAGGTTGATCACCAGGTCGAACGGCCCCAGTTCCAGGTCGAGCACCGGCCCGGCGCACCAGGCCAGCACCGTCTGCGGCAAGAAGTGGCGCAGTTTGATCTGCATCGGCGTCGGGCTGTGATCCAGCGTCTTGGGCGACAGGACCTGGATGGCCGGGTCGTTCAGCAGATAGTTGCCGTGGGCCGATGCCGCCACATGCACCGTCGCCTGCGGGAACTTCCGCCGCAGCGCCACCAGCAATGGCTGCACATTCACAAAATCGCCGATGCCGTCGGCAAACGGGATCACTAAAATCGTATCGGTACGCAAATCCCCTACTCCTCAACCGCAGTAGGCAGTAGGCAGCAGGCAGTAGGCCGTGACGCAATGTCCGCTGGCATTAAACTGCCTTCGTTGCCCCTGTCTCCGTTTGTCCCCCTAAACACTGCCTACTGCCTACTGCCTACTCGTATGGT
>JBBSAN010000607.1:0-4723 GCA_038252265.1 Chloroflexia bacterium | reverse complement strand
TCGGTCGGCGTATCGGTCGGCGTGTTCGTCGGCGTATCTGTGGGCATATTCGTCGGCGTCCGTGTTGCCGTGGGCGTCCAGGTGCTGGTCGGCGTGCGCGTGGAGGTCAACGTCGGTGTGTCGGTCGGCGTATTCGTCGGCGTGCGCGTGGAGGTCAACGTCGGTGTGCCGGTCGGGATGTTCGTCAGCGTAGCACTCGACGTGCTGGTCGGCGTATTCGTCGGCGTCCGCGTGGGGGTGGGCGTGCGCGTGTTGGTCGCTGTCGGCGTGCCGGTTGGCGTGCGCGTCGCCGTGCGCGTGTTCGTCGCCGTCGGCGTGTTCGTCGGCGTCCGCGTGGGGGTCACCGTTGGCGTCATGCTCGGCGTGTTGCTCGGCGGGGCGGTCGGCGTCATAGTCGGCGTGCGGGTTATGGTCGGCGTCTGCGGCGTGCCGGTGACGATCGGAGTCGCCGTGCTGGTGCGTGTGGGGCTGACCGTCGCCGTGCGCGTCGCCGTGGCCGGAGTGCCGGTGGCGGTGCGAGTATAGGTGGGGGTGCGCGTGGCGGTCGGCTGGCCGCCGACCACCGTGGGGTGCTGCGGCATCGGGGAACGCGTCGGACGCCCGCCCACATCATAGAAGATCTGGTTGGGTTGGCCGCACGCCCGCGGTTGGCCGTCCCAGTAGCTGGCGAAGTAGTCGATGATATTCGCCGTCAACTGCTCGATGCGGTGGTCGGCATCGTTCGAATTGATATAGGTTTGAAAACCGGGGGTCGGGATCGCGCCGGGGCGGGACGAGTGATCGATCAAGCCCCAGGACCAGTGGATGCTCCCGGCGGCGAACACGTTGGCCCCGTTAGTGGCGGTGTAAATCGTCGAGTTCTGCGGGATAGCGATGCCATTTTCGTTAATGACCATGCCGTTCGACAGGATGTCGATATTTGCCGGGGTGTGTCCATTATCGTGGATCGCGTCCCACTCTTCCCCGACCACATTATTGACCCGGTCGCCCGCCTGGATCCCCGTGCAGTTGAAATACCAACGCGTGGGCGGGGCGCTGATGATCCACGGCGCGTTCCACAGATTGTCATCGCTGAAATACGATTGGTAGCCGATGCCCAGCAACCCGTTCTCCGGGCGATTAAGGGTCGTGCTCTCGAACGTGGTGGTGGCATCCGGCGCATTGGGGAAGGGATCAAGCGCCGCGTCCTTATAGCAGGTGATGATACGGTTGGGCACCCCCCCGGCATTGGGGCCAATACGAATGTTCCAGTAGGACTCGTTGCCCGACAGGAAAATCAAATTAACCCCGGCCTGCTGCGCCGACTCCACGTTATCGCGCTCGGCCCAGGACCAGTATTCGGGGTGGCCCTCATCGAGGGCGACCTTGTGGGGCAGGAGGATGTTGGGATCCACCGCCCGGTCCATGTCACTGATATAGGTGACATCATAGCTGGAGGCTTCCAGCCAGCGCACCATCTCCATATCATGGGTGAACAACCCGCCGGTCCCCGCGCCGCCTTTGTAAGGCCGGTCGAAGGAGACTTGATAGGCGCGCCCGTGACTGCTGCGTGAGGTGTAGAGGCTTTCCCCGCCGTAATCATTATAGGCCTGGTTCGTCTTCGTCGGCTCGATCACCAGGATATCGGAGGCATAGTTATCGTTACGGACAATAAAGTAGACAAACCAGCGATAGCCGTTATTCGAGTCGAGCTGCACCAGATAGATCCCACTCACCCAGGATGGGTCGGTGGTGATCGAGAAGGTGGGACTCCAGTTGCAGGTGTAGAGGTTCGTGTTGGTATCCACAATACCGCAGTTCGGCTGCGCGCCAATCGAAACATTGTTATAGGTCTGGTACAGGCGGCCCCCGTGATTTTGATAATAGCCGAGCCGGTAGAGCCGCGCCGTCGTCAACATCGAGGCGGTTGATTTCACATAGATATTGATCGAGCCGCCCGCATTGACGCTGGTGGCCCCGCCGTAGGCGGCCAGTCTGGTGTAATCCACGTTGCCCAGGTCGCCCCAGGTGTCGGTGCCGGGCAGGGCGTTCTCCTGGCTGATCCGATTGGGCACCGGCGGCCCGCTAAGCACCGGCCCCGCAGCAGGCGCAGCAGGCGGCGCGGACGCTACACTCAACAGCGGCAGCGCCAGCAATACGCCAGCAATAATGAGCCAGGCCACGAAGACGCGACGGCGCACGGTTCCCCGGTGATGACCAAACATCGCCCATCCCTTTCTCTATTTATGCGGTTGACGAACGAGGAAAGAGACCCCTGGGACCCTGATGATTACGGCTTACTTAGAACCAGTTGTCCGGTATGATCGTCGGTGTTCACTTCGACAGACCCATTGGCGAAGAGGCGACGCCAGACATTGCTGCTGATCTGTTGACGAGGACCCAGCGGCGCACCGAGCGCGCGGGCGGTATCATATTCGGGGTACAGCCACAGCCGGTTATAGAACGTGGAGTAGTCGGAGAAGCGGTAGAATGCCTGGTCGCCCTGCGCGACCAACATATAGCTCGCCAGGGTAAACAGCATCCGCTTGGTATAAGTGCGGTCGCCTTGCCCGACCATGACCAGGCCCTTGCCACTCGCCAACCAGCGCTCGGCGCGGCTTAGCTCGGTATCCCAATCGGCGGGAGTGCGCCAGCCGGTCAGCCAGGGAGCCGAGAACGACTCGTCCATGCCCCCATCCAGATAGGGGGCGTAGTCGTCCCAGCTAGTCACCGTGTTCGGGCCATAGACCAGGTTGGCCCAGATCGGGTACGATCCCAGCGCCTTGCGTACCCCGGCCAGCCACTGCACTACGGCAGCCCCCCAGGCGGTATCGCTGCTGAACTCGCGCACCTGCCCGTCGCTGTTGTCCGAATCTTTGAGTGATCGGCTGCGGTCCAGGTCGAGATTATCCAACCAGACACCATCATAGCCCCACGTATCGCGGATCACGCGCAGCCGGGCCTGGGACCAGGCCTGCCAGCCGGGGTCGGCGGGGTTCATCAGGTACTCGACATGGCCGTGGCCGAAATAGTCGTAGGCGATGCGCGCACCCTTGCTGTTGTGCAGGAACCACGACTCGTGGGAATGCACCTCGGAGCAGAAATCCCCGATGTCCCAGGTCATGCTGCTGTCGTGCGGCTCGTAGCTGGGGTCGCAGGCCACGCTGCTGTTCTTATAGGGGCCGGGGCCTTCCACCGCCAGGGCATCCATATAGGTGTAGATCGGCCCGGTATACCCGGCAGCACGGACCTCGTCGCGGAACGCCATATCCGCCTTGCTGGTCAGGTGGATATAGCTGTGCTCTTTGGCAATATCCAGGGCCGTCGTTCCGTCCTCCGGCGGCTTGTGGAACCAGGCCAGGCCAAAGACCGCGCCCGCCGGGGGCGGCGTCACCAGCGGGGTCGGCGTGGGCGGCAGGGTCGGGGTGACGCTCGGTGTCGGGGTGTTCGTCGGCAGCGGCGTCAGAGTCACGGTCGGGCTATTCGTCGGCGTGGCGCTGGGCGTGACCGTGGGGGTGTCGCTGGCGGTGGGCGTGACCGTCGCGGTTGCGGTGGCCGTGGCGGTCGCGGTGGGCGGCGCAAACAGCCCGGCTCCCCCGTTCCACGGCAACAGCGCGGCCAGGCCCAGTACCAGTACTAGCCCTCCCACCAACGCGAAGCCGATCCGCGCCCAACGGCGTCCCGGCTCTCTTGCCGCCACCTGGCCTGCCATCGCCCCCTGACCTTCCTGCTAGCCGCGCCGTGCTGAATCATGTCCACCAGGCACACCGCTACACAACAATTATCCTAAAGGTAGGCGAGCCTTGTCAAGCGGGTTAATGGCCCTCCCGGTTAATTATTGTTAGATTGTAATGAAATTCAGGACCAACGGGCAAGCGATTATGGGACCACCTAGTACTTGCGGAGGCGGGAAACACACATGCAGCAGCAGGGGTTAAACGCGGTTGCGCCAGCGGAGGCGGTAGAGGCCCCAGGCGAGGAACGGGGCGACGGGGAGGGCGAAGCCCGCCCCGGCGAGACCCAGCAGCCCGGCCAGTTGGGCCGCCAGAAAGCCCGGTGGCGGCAATGTGGTCCAGTCGGCCACGGGGCCACCGGTGGCCCAGCCCAGGGCCATGCTCCAGGCCAGCGCCGCCGCCAGTGCCCCCAGCGCGCTCACGGCTCCCACGGCCAGCACCGCCGGGCGCGGCGATGGCGTGCGCAGGTGTTGGACCAGCCGCACACTGGGCAGCGGGATATACTGCCGGGCCGGGGGCACCTGTGGGGCCAGGCGGCGGAAGCCCAAACCGACCCCGGCGCTCGCCAGGAGCACCGCCAGGGCACCCGCCCCGCCCATCAGCCCCGGCAGGTTCGGCAGCACATCGGGGAGCCAGCGGTCGGTTATCCAGGCTCCGGTGAGGCCCACGATCCCTTGCCCGGCCAGCCAGGCCCCCGCCCCTAGCCCCAGCGCGACGGCCAGCCGTCGCCGCCCCAGCGTCGCGACCGGCGCACCGCGCACCAGCCAGGCCAGCACCCCGCCCAGCCCTAGCAACCCGATCACGACAGGCAGCAGCAGGGCAAGCTGGCGGTCGCGCTGGTGGTCGGCATCGGCCTGGGCCAGCAGTGCATCCGCCTGCGCCAGCGCCGGGGTCAGCAGCCGCGCCGCCCCCTCGGCGTTGCCCAGCCGCAGATCGTCGGCGGCGACCGTGACCGTGCGACTCAGCCCGTCCAGGATAATGATAGAGGTCCCATCCGGCGGCCCTTCGGC
>JBBSAN010000606.1:0-4732 GCA_038252265.1 Chloroflexia bacterium | reverse complement strand
TGGCCCGTGGCGTGCATGACGTGCGGCTGGAAGGACAGATGCCCGACGCGAACGCCCAGGTCCACCTGGAGTGGTCCACGGGCGGCGCGGGCTATGGGGTGATCCCGCACCAGGTGTTGTGGGGCAACGTGGGCAAGGGGCTGGTGGGCCGCATCCAGGCGCTAGGCCAGGGCGACCCGCTGGCGTTTGACCTGCCCGACCCGCCGCCCGCCCCCGCGCCGCCGCCGTTCCTGCGCCGCGTGGACGGCTTCCTGGGCTTCCGCGACTTCCCCTCGGCGATGGGCACCGGCGGCGTGACCACCGGAGCCTGGACCGGCACGCTCCAGGTGCCGCAAGATGGCGAGTATGGGTTCGATGTCTATTCCACCGGCGACAGCGTGGTCTATCTCGATGGGAACCTGGTGGTCAACAACCGGCAAAACGGGGGCGGGCCGCGCAACGCGCCGGGGCAGGTCACCCTGACCGCCGGGCCGCACCGCTACGACTTGCGCTACGCCTACAGCGGCGGCATCGGCTACCTGGAAGCGTTCTGGACCCCGCCGGGTGGGGATCGGCAAATGCTCGGCCCTACTGTGCTGCACACCGACGCGGGGGCGTGGCTGCCCGGCACGATCAATGACCCTGGCAATGTCAACGTAGAATTGCAACTGGGCAACAAGCCGAAGGTCGCCACCCCGGACAAGGTGATCAATATCCGCAGCGACGTGAAGGCGGCGCGGGGGATCGCCCTCGACAAAGATGGCAACATCTACGTGGCCGACACCGGGAACCACCGCGTGACCGTGTTCGACAAAGACGGCAAGCTCGTGCGGGCCATCGGCAGCGAGGGCAAAGACCCCGGCCAGTTTGGCGATCCGGAAGACGTAGCGATTGGCCCCGACAACTTGCTCTATGTGCTGGAGTCGTCGTCACCCGCGCGGGTGCAGGTCTTCGGCCTGGACGGCAAGTTCCAGCGGGTGCTGGCCGACGGGTTCTGTAGCCCGGCGGGCTTTACCGTCGGTCCCGACAACATGGTCTACGTGGCCGATACCTGCTCGGGGCGGGTCGCCAAATACACCGCCGCAGGCGAACTCAAAGCGCAATTCACCGGTGGGGACGACGCCAGTACCCGCTTCGAGCAGCCGGTGGACGTGGCGGTAGACAAGGCGGGCAAGATCTATGTAGCCGATCTGCGCAACCGGATCGTCATGCTCGACCCTGCCGGGACGATCCAGAAGTCGTGGCCGGTGCAGGTCGGGGGCAATCTGGGGGCGGCCAATCTTAATCTATTGCAGGATATGTTATACTTGACCAACCCTGACCGCAACACGGTGGCCGTGATCGACCCGGCGACGGGGCGCAGCGACGTGCGCGGTCAGGCCGGGCAAGACCCCGGCCAGTTCAGCGAACCGACCGGCGTGGCCGCCGGTCCCGATGGGCGGCTGTATGTGATGGATAGCGACAACGGGCGCATCGAAGTCTTTCCCACCTCCGCCATCGGGCTGGAGCCGTAATCAGGATTTGGAGGAGTGAAACACACTGTGTCAGACCAGGAGGCTGTTATGACCACCCCCACCGCCCCGGCAGCACGCGCCAATGCGTCGAGCCGGAAGGCCCCCGCCAACCCCCGCATCATCGTCGTCATGCCAGCCTATAACGCGGCGCGCACGCTGGAAAAGACCTACGGCGATCTGGATAAGGACAAAGTCTATGAGGTGATCCTCGTGGACGATGTCAGCTCGGATGATACGGTAGAGGTCGCCCAGAAGTTGGGCCTCAAGTGTATCGTCCATGTGCAAAACCGCGGCTACGGCGGCAACCAGAAGACCTGTTACCTGGAGGCGCTCAAAGACGGGGCGGACGTGGTGGTCATGCTCCACCCGGACAACCAGTATGACGCCACTAAAGTGCCCGACATGGTCGCGCCGATCCTGCGCGGGCAGGCCGACATGGTGCTCGGTTCGCGGCTGCTCGGCGGGCGCGAGGCCACACTGAAGGGCGGGATGCCGATCTGGAAGTATGTCAGCAACCGCTTCCTGACCACCTGCGAGAACCGCGCCTTCGGCACCCACCTGTCAGAAGCCCACACGGGCTTCCGCGCCTACAGCCGCCGCTTGCTTCAGACGATCCCGTTCTTGATCAACTCGGACGATTTCGTCTTCGACAGCGAAGTGATCTCCCAGGCGGTCGCGTTCGGGTTCCGGATCAAAGAAGTCCCGGTAGCGACCCGCTATTTCCCGGAAGCCTCGTCGGTCAACTTCCGCCGCAGCGTCATCTACGGGTTGGCGACGCTCAACGTGGCCCGGCGTTACCTGTTCCACAAATGGGGCCTGCGCCGGTCCAAGCAATTTTCCAAGCGCCTGGCAAATGTGCTTGCCCGGCACTATCAAGGCGAGATCCTGAAGTAATCCTGCGTATAAGGAGCAACGGGTTTTAGATTTTAGATTTTGGATTTTGGATTTTGGAATGCTATAGAATAGCAATGCCCGATATCTGTCATCTAAAATCTAAAATCTAAAATCTAAAATCAACTGATGCTGCGTGACAAAAAGTTCTGGCTGGGCCTGATCGTCAGCCTCTTTTTCCTGGTTCTGGTCTTTCGGGGGCAGCCCCTCGATAAAGTCTGGGGGGCCTTACAGCAGGCGAACTACCTCGCGCTGCTGCCCGCGCTCGGCTTTTACTTTGTCGGGGTGGCCGTGCGGACGTTCCGCTGGCAGATCTTGCTGCGCCCGATCCTGCCGCGCTCGAACTGGCTGCGGCTGTTCGAGGTCGTCGTCATTGGCTACATGGCGAACGATGTGCTGCCCGCCCGGCTAGGCGAGGTGGTGCGGGCCTTTGTGCTCGACCGCCGTGAGAAGGTGACGAAAAGCGCCACGCTGGGCACCATTGTGGTCGAACGCATCTTCGACGGGATCACGATGGTCGGTTTTATCGCCTTCGCTGCCCTGTTTGTCCACCTGGACCCGCAACTGGACCAACTGCTGCAAATCGGGAGTGTCCTCTTTTTCATCGGCTTCGCCGTCTTTATCTTCCTGGCAACCTCCCCCACCCGCATTACCCGGCTGATCGACCTCCTGCTGGGGCAGGGGCCGCTGGGGGCCGTGGTGCCAGAGAGCATCCACCGCCGCGCCCACAAAGTCTCCGCCTCGTTTATCGCCGGGCTGCAATCGTTGCGCAGTGGCCGGGCTATCGCCGGGGTGCTGGGCACCTCCATCCTCGCCTGGCTGCTGGAAACGACCATGTACTGGCTGATCGGGGAATACGGCTTTAACCTCGGGCTGCCCTTCTTCGCCTACATGATCACCACCGGCGCGGCGAACCTGAGCACGCTGGTGCCCAGCACGCCGGGCTATATCGGCGTGTTCGAAGCGGCGGCGATGGGGGTGCTGATCGGGCTGTTCAACCGCGATCAACCCCAGGCCCTCAGCTATGTGCTGGTCCTCCATGCGGCACTCTATTTCCCGGTCACGCTTTGGGGCATTATCTACATGTTCCGCGAGAGCATCTCATGGAGCGATCTGGGGCGGCTGGAAAAAGGCGAATCGGGCGGCCACCCGATCATCGAGGACGAGGATCGGAGCGACCCTCCCCCGTCGGGCGACATGCCTTCCCCCGCGGTGCCCCCGCAATCAAATCTGTAACGATAAGGTGGTTTTAAACGATTGGATCCGATACAAGCGGCCATCCTGGGCCTGGTACAGGGGTTAACCGAGTTCCTGCCGGTCAGCAGCTCGGCCCATCTGGTTATCGTGCCCTGGTTGTTCGGCTGGCACGACGCGGGTATCACCTCGCTGGCCTTCGATGTGGCCCTCCACATGGGCACGCTGGTGGCCGTGCTGGCCTACTTCTGGAAAGACTGGCTCAATATCATCCAGGGCCTGGTGAAGGTAGCGCAGACGCAGCGGATCGATGACCCGCAAGGCAAGCTGGGCGTCTATATCCTGCTGGGGACCATCCCCGGCGTGATCGCCGGTCTCTTGCTGGAAAGCCGGATTGACGAGTCGTTCCACTCGCCCGACCCGAACACACAGGCGAACGGCATCCTGATCATCGCCGTGCTGATGATCCTGCTCGCGGGCGGCCTCTTCCTGGGCGAACGGATGGCCCGCCACCGGCTCGAAATCGCGCAGATCACGCTGGTGACCGCCCTCGCCATCGGCCTGTCCCAGGCGCTGGCGGTCCTCCCCGGCGTGTCGCGTTCGGGCAGCACGATCACCGCCGGGCTGTTCGCCGGTCTCAAGCGCGAGGCAGCGGCCCGCTTCAGCTTCTTGCTGGGCACCCCGATCATTGTCGGCAGCGGCATCAAGAAAGCTTACGATGTGTTCAAGGTGGGCGGCATCCCCGCCGACCAGCAGACAGGCTTCGCCATCGGCTTCATCATCGCCGTAATCAGCGGCTACCTCGCCATCTGGCTGCTGCTCCGCTTCCTCCAGCGCAACAGCACCCTCCCCTTCATCGTCTACCGCGTCGTGGTCGGTGTCCTGCTGATCGTCCTGGTCCTGGCGGGATTCCGGGGCTTGTAGCGTGATGCGTGATGCGTGATGCGTGATCTCTGTTGCGGATTGCGGATTGCGGATCCCTGATCCCTGATCCCTGATCCCTCGTCACGCCTCACGTTTCACGTTCCCCGTTTCCCGTCACGGCTGATGCAAAGTCCGTTAGAGGTGCTGCGGGGCGGGCGCGGGTGCCCGGTGCAGTGCGTGATCGAACGCATAGGCCAAGCGGCGTTGCCAAGCAGCTAAGTTGGGCTGCT
>JBBSAN010000605.1:0-4738 GCA_038252265.1 Chloroflexia bacterium | reverse complement strand
TACAAAAGCCTTTTCATTACGAGTCCCCAGGCACACGTTGCCAGAGCCGGGCAAAGTACGCGGCGGTGAGTATGGCCCTCCTTTTGGCGAAGGTATTGTCCTACATAAAGGCTATTGCACACAAGATATGCAGTGGAGATTCCGCAGCACGGCGGCGAGAGACGCTGCCGGTGGATCGCCCCCCTAACCCCAAAGCCAGGGGCCAACAGGGTTGGCCGCCCCACGGCTGCAAGCGCTTCCTGGCGCGGGTGAGTTCAGCCTCGTGGAGAGTGTCCAGCATGAAATACCTGCGTACGTCCGATCTAGCCAAAGCCGTTGGCGTCCATCCGAATACCGTGCGCCGCTACGTGGATTGGGGGTTATTGCCGCCGGTCGAGGTCAGCCCGTCCGGCTACCGCCGGTTCACCCCGCGCCACCTCGATTGCCTGCGCCTGGTGCGCCAGGTCTATTGCACCCCCTATCCGGGCAAAGCGCTCCATCAATCGGGGATGCGCATCCTCCAGGCCACCGTCCGCGACGATCTGAGCAGCGCGCGGGAGCTGGCCTACCGGCACCTGGCCCTGGTGCAAGCAGAACAGGCCCAGGCCGATCTCGCCGCCGGTCTGCTCGAACGCTGGGCCGGGGGACCGCCCGCCGCCCCCATTCCGCCACTCCAGATCGGGCAGGTCGCCCACCGCCTGGGCGTGACGATCGACATTCTGCGCAACTGGGAACGCAACGGGTTGATCGCTGTCCCACGCGACCCGGCCAATGGCTACCGGCGCTATGGGGCGCAGGAACTCAGCCGGCTGCGCGTCATCCGTGCGCTGTCCCGCGCCGGGTATAGCCTGTCGGCCATCCTGCGGATGCTGCGCCAACTCGACCGGGGGAATACGACCGATCTGCGCCGCGCACTCGATACCCCCCGCCCCGACGAAGACATCTTCACGGCCTCCGACCGCTGGCTCTCAACCCTCACCGACCAGGAGCACCGCGCCCACACGATCATCGCCCTGGTTGAAGAGATCAACCAAAAACAACCGACAACGAATGGCTGACCGGCCCGGCCCCCCGCGCTCCCAACCCTCCCTATGACACACCAGGGTTGTAGAATGAATAGGGAGGCAACCCCGCCTCCGTCGCTACTCGATCTACCCTGGAGGTTTAATGACTGCTCCAATCACGATTCGCGGCGCGCGGCTGCATAACCTGAAAAACATCACCGTGGCGATCCCCAAAGACCAGCTGGTCGTGCTGACCGGGGTGTCCGGTTCGGGCAAATCCACCATCGGATTCGACATCCTGTATAAAGAAGCCCAGCGCCAATACCTGGAAGCGTTGGGACTGGCGGCCTTTGGGCTGACGAAACCCCCGGTGGACGCGATCACCGGGCTGTCTCCCGCGATCAGCGTGGACCAATATCTCACCAACCACAGCCCGCGATCCACGGTAGGCACGGCCACCGACGTCTATACCTATCTGCGCATCTTGTTTGCCCGCCTGGGCCACCGCCCCTGCCCGACCTGTGGCAAAGATGTCCCGCCCTCCTTCGACGCGGCCACCGCGGAATGGGCGAGTGAGGCCAGCGCGGACGACGATGCCCCCCCTGCGGAAGCAACCTTCCCCTGCCCCCACTGCGGCGCGCCGATCCCGGAGATCAGCATGGCGCATTTCTCCTTTAATAAACCTGAAGGAGCCTGTCCCACCTGCACCGGGTTGGGCAGCGTCCAGCAGGCCAATCTCCAACGCCTGGTGGACGAACACAAGAGCCTCCCGGATGGGGCCGTGGCGGGTTGGAATAGCGTTCTCATCAACTATCACACCGCCACCCTGCAAGCCGCTGCGGCCCATTACGGCTTCGCCTTCGATCTCGCGCTGCCGATCAAAGACTACACCCCGGCGCAACACGACCTGTTGTTCTTTGGCGTCGACAGCCCGCGCTTTCGCCGCCACTTCCCCCTGATCGGGCCGCCTCTCATCGTCCGCCAGGGACGCTTTGAAGGCATCGCCACCAGTCTCCTGCGCCGCTACGCGGAACACCTGCACGAACACCTGCACGAGGCCGAGTACCGCAACAAGCTAGAAGACTCCCTGGTCACCCAGACCTGTCCCGACTGCGACGGCACGCGCCTGCGCCCGGAAAGCCGGGCCGTGACCGTCCACGAGCAGACTATCATCGCGCTCTCGCGCCTGCCGCTCGCTGATCTGGGCACCTGGCTGGACGATCTCTCCGCCGTGCTCAGCGCGGATGAACAGATCCTCGCCGCCCCGATCTTGGTCGAACTGAGCGAGCGCATCACCCGGCTGGTCGAAGTCGGGGCCGGGTACCTGGCCCTGGAACGCGCATCGCCGACGCTCTCCGCCGGAGAGGCCCAGCGGCTGCGGCTGGCGTCGTTGCTCGGCTCAGCGTTGAGCGGCGTGCTGTACGTGTTCGATGAGCCGACCATCGGGCTGCACCCACGCGATACCCGCCGCCTGATCGCCGTCTTGCGCCGCCTGCGCGATCTGGGCAACACCGTCCTCGTCATCGAACACGACCTGGAAATGATCGCCGCCGCCGATTACGTGGTTGACTTCGGTCCCGGCGCGGGCAAGCACGGCGGGCAGGTGGTCGCTGCCGGGACCCCGGCGGAAGTGGCCGGGCAGCCCGATTCGCTCACCGGCGATTACCTGGCCGGGCGGGCATCAATCCCGATCCCGCCGCACCGCCGCACGCCAACCGATAACGCCATTACCATCCACGGCGCGCGCCACCACAACCTCCAGAACATCACCGTGCGCCTCCCGCTGGGCTTGCTGGTCGCGGTGACGGGGGTCTCCGGGTCCGGCAAATCCTCGCTGGTCTTCGACATTCTCGATCGCGCCCTCCGCCAGCGCCTGTATGGTTCGCGGGACGCGCCCGGTGAACACGATGGGATCGAAGGCAGCGCATCGCTCGATCAGATCATCACCATCGATCAGGCCCACATCGGGCGCATCCCGCGCTCGAACGCCGCGACCTATTCGGATACGTTTACCCCGATCCGCGCCGCCTTTGCCGCGACCCCGGAAGCGCGCCAGCGCGGGTTAGCCGCCCGGCACTTCTCGTTCAACGTGCCGGGGGGGCGCTGCGAGCGCTGTGAAGGGGCGGGCGTTCTGACTATCCACATGCAACTCCTGCCCGACGCAGAAGTGCGCTGCCCGGCCTGTCACGGACGCCGCTTCACCCGTGAGACGCTCGCCGTGCGGTACCGGGATCTGGACATTGCCCAGGTGCTCGATCTGACCATCGAAGAAGCCCTGGCGCTGTTCCAGGCGGTGCCCGCCGCCCACTCCCGCCTCCAGGTGCTGGCCGATGTCGGCCTGGGCTACCTCCAGCTTGGGCAACCCGCCACCACGCTGTCCGGCGGCGAAGCCCAGCGCGTCAAGCTGGCGAAGGAACTGGGCCGCCGGGGCCGCGGGCGCACCTTGTATTTACTCGACGAACCGACCACCGGCCTGCATCTGGCCGATACAGCCCGGTTGCTGGGGGTGCTCCAGCGCCTCGTGGCGGCAGGCAACACCGTGCTGGTCATCGAACACAATCTGGAACTGGTCAAGGCCGCCGATTGGGTCATCGACCTGGGACCGGAAGGCGGAGCCGCAGGCGGCCACCTGATCGCCGAGGGGACGCCCGAACAGGTCGCCCAGGCCCCCGGTTCGTACACCGGCCAGCACTTGCGGGACCTATTGTAGTTTGCAGCAAACCGGGGCGCGTGTCCGGCGCGCTGGGTGATTTCCTCCTATTGGCGGACCAAAGGCAAAAGGAGGGCGGTGGTGAACCCGGTACCGCCCTCTTTTTTCCTGATATAAGACCTAATCTCTGGAGCCGACGAGGGATTCGAACCCTTGACTTGCTGTTTACGAAACACGCGAGGGGGTGTTTGTAGTCGTCTAGCTTTATCTATTATGCCTAACTTCAGTCCACTTGTTGTCCATCAACAGCTGCCCTGTCCATCGTAGTACAACCCATTGGCGGTATGGTTGGCGGTATTGGCGGTACAGTTGAGCACAGCCAAAGGGCCACGCATTGCACTTGTAGAGGGGTTGACTCTGACATGGAAAGCCCGTAAGATTCTAGTATGAGCTATCGAACCCAAAGCACGGATACCAGCCCTGAAGCCGAAGCGGTCCTCATCGCCGGAGTGCGCGCCTTTATCCCCGCGCACCGCTTGCAGATCAGGAACCGCTTAACCGGCAGTGCGCGCCGACTGGCCTGGCAACAGTTCCGCGCCCGGCATTCCGATCTCTCCGACCAAGAAGCGCGGCTACGCTGGGCGGAACTGATTTATGGGACAGAAACAGTCGCCCCAGTGCGGGCGCGACTGGCTCAAGGCCGCGCCGAATGATCCCCGATGATGTCTTGAACAGTGGGCGGCACGACTTGGAGTAGCCGACTTACTGGCGCGGGCGTTAGGCGAGGCAGGGTTATAGAAGGCTGGCAGATCATCTCCTGATCACAGCCGAGGATCGACCGGCTCGCTCTTCAGGGCCAGCACGCCGAAGACACATTCGTGGACCCGGCGCAGCGGCTCGCCCCGCGTGAACCGCTCCAGTGCCTCGCTGCCCAGGGCGAACTCGCGTAGGGCCAGTGCCCGTTTCGCCCCCAGCCCGCGCTTCCGCAACCGGTCCA
Source organism: Chloroflexia bacterium (assembly GCA_038252265.1). Classification (GTDB taxonomy): domain Bacteria; phylum Chloroflexota; class Chloroflexia; order QHBQ01; family JAICKM01; genus JBBSAN01. The sequence goes on along the minus strand of JBBSAN010000605.1, from coordinate 108 downwards.
GGTTGGCGGGCAGGGTGTACTCCGGCCCGTAGATGATCCGCAGGTATTCCCGCCCCCGGCACTTGACCGCCGGTTGGATGATGCCGCGCGGCCCCGGCGTGATGAACT
>JBBSAN010000604.1:0-4740 GCA_038252265.1 Chloroflexia bacterium | reverse complement strand
TAACTGATCCCCGACCCCCGGCCCCTGACCCCCGTCGTTATCGTCCTTCGATCCAATCACGGTAGAGCGTGGCGACGGCAGGGGCGTTGCTGCCCGCGTGGGCCAGCATGGTTGCCAGGAAGCCGCGCCCGGTAGTGACGCCGTACTTGTTGGCGGCGAAATGCGCCTGGATCCCGGCGAAGAAAGCATCGTCGCCCATCAATAGGCGCAGTTTGTGGAGGAACACGGCCCCTTTGCCGTAGATGATCTCATTATACTCGCCGAAATCGTGGAACTGCCAGAGCGCCCAGCCCACCGGGTCGTCGCCGCCGGGGAGCGCGTCCAGCTTGTGCAGACGATACGACTCCCAGGTCGAACCGACGATCTGGTCCAGCACGGTGGTGCCCGCCCCGGCCTCCTCGGCATCCTGGGCGAAAATCACCGAGCTGTAGTTGGCGAAGCTCTCATCCAGCCAGGCCTCGCGGAAGATGTCATCACCGACCAGGCTGTACCACCACTGGTGCGCCGTCTCGTGCGCCACCAGGAAGTCGCGTCCGACCGCGCCGCCGCGCATCCCCGGCCCCACATAGATCAGGCCGGGATACTCGATGCCGCCGCTCAGACCGGGCCGCACGATCACATCAAATTCGCGGAACGGGTAGGCCCCGAAGCGCGTGCTGTAGACTTCCAGGGCGCGGGCGGCGGTCGCCAGCATGGCACGGCCCTCGGCCTCGTCGGCAGGCTGGTAGGTGACGCGCACATGGATGTCGCCGGTGGTGGTGTCCGCCGTCTGGCACGGGCGGCAGATGGTGGCCGACCATTCGCGCACCGGCCCGGCGCGGTAGCTGTAGGTGGTGGTGCGGTCGCCGTTGTCGTGGTGGTCCACCTCCGACCCGCTGGTCGAGACGACCATGCCGTCTGGCGCGGTCAGGGTCACGTCATAGAAGCTGCTCTCGGCGTAGACCCGGTCGGGGAACTCGGTCACCTCTTCGTGCCAGGCTCCCGCGTCATAGACGGCCAGGATCGGGTAGAACGATTGGAAATACCAGATATCGGGGTCCTCGCTCAGGTTGCGTAAGTCCAGGGCGAAATCAAAGGAGACTGCCGCCGTAGCACCCACGGCCAGGGGGGTCGCCAGCGTCACAATGAGCGAGGTATTGGCGTCGGCGTAGGTGGCCGGGACGGCGGTGTCATTCAGTTGCACCGGGCCAACCCGTAATCGCGCCGCCCCCGGCAACGCCTGCTCGTCAATAAACGACGAGGGGAAGTTGGGCACCAGTCGCAAGACGATCCGGTCGAGGGGGCGGTCCTCGGTGTTGGTCACCCGCAGCCGCTCGTGGCCCCACAATTGCCCCGCCGTCGGGTCGAGCCGCAGCGCCAGTTGGTAGCGCGGCCAGCCATCCTTGCCCGTCAAATCGCCCGCCGCTGAAGGCCGCACCGCTGCCGCCACATCACGCGGCGCGACTTCGGGCGGCAGAGGCAAGCTTGCCCCCGGCCCTGCTGTCCGCAGGGCGGGAGGCGTGGCGGGAGGATTCTCCTCCTCCGGCGGCGGGGGCGCAGGCCAGGTGGGATGCGGGGGCAGCCCGGCCAATTCTGGCTCCGTCGTAGCCGTGGCGGCGGCTTCGGTCGGTGGCGCGGTCGGCGGGGCGGTCGCCGCCGGAGGTGCCGTCGCTGTATCGGGCGGCGCGGTGGTCAGCGTAGCGGGCACACGGGTCAGCGTGGCAGGCGCGGTCACGGTCGCCGTGGCCGACGCCGGGATGGAGTCGGACAGCGGCCAGCACGCCGCCAGCAGAAGCAGCGCGGGCAGGAGCAGAAACAACAGAGGCCACCTGGGAAGGCGGCCCTGGCAGGGTGTGTCGGTCACAATCGGGTCCATTTCTAGATAGAACGCAGCCGGACGTTCTTTGCTACGATTCGCCGCGCCGGGCATCCTGGCCCAGGCATCTGGTCACCCACCGGAGCGACCCACCGCCTGCTGCGAACAACTAACTGCTGACTTCTAATTTCTGATTTCTGATTTCTGACTTCTGGTCCTCAGGGCCGCAACAGTCCCCACAGGTAGCCGGGGTGCAGCGCCGCGCGGGCATCGGCAAAATCGCCCAGCACCCCGGCCAGGATGCGCCGTTGCGGGGCGCGCCGGGCCAGCCGGGCGACCACATAGTCCATTAAAACCGGCTGCTGCACAAACCCCTGGACGACGCGGCAGACGAGGTCTTTGGCGAAGAACTCGCGCCGCCGCAGGATGCGATAACGCTCCAGGCTGGCGGCGGAAACATCACCGGTTGCCAGGGCAGCCAGGGCCACTTCGACGGCCAGTTCGGCCCCGCGCAGCGCCTTGTAGACCCCCTCGCCGGTGAAGGGGTCGAAGAAGCCCGCTGCATCGCCTACCAGCAGGTAGCCCGTCCCGGCCACCCGCCGCACGCCGACCGCAATCGGTCCCATGCCCCGGATCGGGGTCACCCGCCGCGCCTCGCGCAGCCGGTCGGGGAGGAGCGGGAAACGCGCCAGCCCCGCCGCGAACCGGGCCTCGGTCGAGAGGCCGTCGGGCGTGGTCAGCGGTTGGACGAAGCCGACATTGACCTGCCCATCGGTCAGCGGGGCCAGGCCGACATAGCCGTGGGCGGCGACGTGCATCTCGCCCGCCTCGCTCGGCAGGCGCACGCCCTCAAAGCGGGCGACAAGGCCCAACTTGCGCGGCCAGCGGACCTCGCGGCCCACACCCAGGCTGCGCACTACCGCCGAATGCGCACCATCAGCCCCGATCACCAGCGGGGCATAGACCTGCGCCAGCGCCCCGCCCGGCGAACGGGTCACTACGCCCACCACGCGCCCCGCCTCCACCAGCACTTGCTGCACGCGCACGCCTTCTTGCAGCGTTGCCCCGCTGTGGACCGCGTACCCGGCCAGCGCGGCATCGAGCCGCAGGCGCGGTGTCGCCAGCACGTCGCCGTCGCCGCCCGCCGCCCGATAATCTAAGAGCGCCTCGCTACCACTGGGGCCGATGAGCTTCATCGCCTGCACCCGGCGGGGCCGCGCCTCGCGCTCCACCCACTCCAACGCCCCCAGCCGGGCCAGCACCCGCCCGGTTTCGGGGCTGGTATACTCACCGCAGGCTTTGTCACGGGGGAAGGTGGCTTTGTCGAGCAAGAGCACCCGCGCCCCGGCCCGTGCCAGCCCCGCTGCTGTGGCTGCGCCGCCCGGCCCCGCGCCGACGACGATGGCATCGTAACGGGGGGGTGGGGAATTGGGGGTTAGTACGGAGTGCGGAGTGCTGAGTGCTGAGTGCTGAGTGGTATCCATCATTTATTGTCCGTTGTCTGGCTGAGGGGGGGCAGCGCGGGATTGATCAAGCTGGGCGATCAGGCGCTTGGGGGCGACGGCGCGGTAGCTTTCCTCGATCCATTCCAGCAGCAGGTCCACCGGGGGCGGCTCGCCGGGCGCGTATTGCACATTCACCCAGCCATACTTGCCCAGGTTGTAGCCAGATGGCTTGACATTGGGCATTTGCAGGGCATAGACCCCGGTCTGCGGCAGCTTGACCCCGACGAACAGCCGGTTATCGATCTCCGCCGCCAGACCGAAGAAGACGAAGATCTTCTTGTTGGCCTTGACGACGACTTCTTCCCAGGGGTGATCCTCATACGCCCCCGGCAAGCTCAACGCAGAGGCGAGAAGCCGTTCATGGATGTGCCGCAGCGTGTCGCTCATTTAGCCCCCTTCGATAATCCATGAGCAAGACGATCACCGACCCCTACCCCCGCGCCCCCGACCCCTTCCTGCGGCCCACCAACACCTGCCGCCAGAAGACGTGGCGCAGCACAACCGCGCCGCGCACCCCGGCATCAGCGGCCATCTGGGCCAGTTCATAGGCGGTGTAGGCGCGCTTGACCGAGGCCGGACCGTCGTGGCGGGTCAGCCGGTTGGTGATCGGCGTGATAACCAGCAGGTTGACGGCCACGTAGGCGGGCCAGCAGCGTTCGATGTCGTTGACGATGAAGCCGACCCGCGCCACCCGCGCCATCTGGCGGATCACCGCCACCGCATCGGCCCGCTCCAGGTGATGCAGCGCCAGTGAGCAGGTCACGATATCGTAGCTCGCGTCGGGGAACGGCAGGGCACGCGCGTCGAGGACTTCCAGCGTGATCTGCGGGTGATCTTTGACCAGCGCCCGCGCCGCCGCGATCACTTCGGGGCTGATATCGGTCGCCAGCACCTGCACAGGGATGCCCCGGCGCTTCGCCCAGCGACAGATCGCCAGGGGGATATCGCCGGACCCGGTGGCGATGTCCAGCACGGTCAGCGTGCGCCCGGCGGGCCAGCCTTGCGTCAGCCGCCCCAGGTGGTGCAGGATGACGGCGGTGCCCTGGCCGATCAGGTTCGCCAGCCGGATATCGCGCAGGCTGTGCCGCAGGTCGGACTCCGGCTCCGCGCCCGGCACGTCGAGCAACTCTTGAATATTCTCGTAGGACAGCAGCGGCAGCCGATCCATCAGGCTGGATGGCACCGCCGGGGGGGTAATCGTGGCAGACATAAGCACCTTTCCACACAAAACGGGTCGCCCGTATCGGGCTGGCCCATCATTATACCATACACCCTCGTGCGGACGCCGGATGCGCGGGGACGTGATGCGTGATGCGTGATGCGTGACGTACTGCGTATTGCGTATTGCGTATTTCTGATCCCGATCCCTGATCCCTGACCCCTGACCCCTGACCCCTCGTTCCTCATTGCTCATTGCTCATTGCTCATTGCTCATTGCTC
>JBBSAN010000603.1:0-4741 GCA_038252265.1 Chloroflexia bacterium | reverse complement strand
GGGATTCTTCACCCTGGGCGACCGGGCACTGGTGCGCGCGGCACTGGAAGGTCGCCCGCTCGCCCTGATCATGTTGGATATTGATCACTTCAAGCACATTAACGATCGGTACGGCCATGCGGCGGGGGATGCCGTGCTGCGGGCGGTAGCCGCGCTCTGCCAGGCGAATACCCGGACGAGCGATCTGCTGGCGCGGTTGGGGGGCGATGAGTTTGCTTTGCTTTTGCCCCATGCCTCGCTGGCGCTGGCCCGCCAGATCGCCGAGCGCATCCGCGCTGCTGTGGCCGACAACCCGATCACCACGGCGGCGGGCGTCGTCGCCGCCACCCTGAGCCTGGGGGTGGCGCTACCTGCCGACGGGGACACCGGATTGGAGGCCCTCCTCATACGCGCTGACGATGCGCTATATACGGCCAAAGCGGCAGGGCGCAATCGGGTTATGGGCTGGGACCGGGCGGGCGTGCAAGTAGGCGACAGCTTCCACCGGGATTGACGACCTGGCCTGCATTATGCTATAATCTGCTTGACAACTGAATAACAACCAGGCTCTTATCAAGAGAGGTGGAGGGATACGGCCCGATGAAGCCCGGCAACCAGACCATGGCGGTCCAGGTGCCAATTCCGGCAGAGTGATCTGTAAGATAAGGGGTGGTTGGTCTGCCACAGTGTGTGCACGCCTGCCCCTCATCGTGATGGGGCATTTTATGTGCCCGCACCGATGAGGCACCCTGTGAATCCAGACTACCGCTCCGCAATGGGGGCGGTTTTTTTGTGCCCTCACCCCAGGAGGTCGCATGTGTTTGATTGTGCAAAAGTACGGGGGTAGCTCGGTCGCCACGCCGGAACGGATTCGTGCCGTGGCCGCACGGGTGCGGGCGCGGCGCGCGGCAGGCCAGGAAGTCGTGGTCGTGGTCAGCGCGATGGGCGACACCACCGACGACCTGCTCACCCTGGCCCACACCCTGCATCCTACCGCCGGGGGGCGCGAGGTTGATCTGCTGCTTTCCACCGGGGAAGTCGTCGCCTGTGCGCTGCTGGCCCTGGCCTTGCAGGCGGTGGGGGTCCCGGCGCGGGCGCTCACCGGGGGGCAGGCGGGCATCCTCACCGACGGCACGTTCAGCCGCGCTGCCATTGCCTCGGTCGATCCCGAACATGTCCGGGCGGTGCTGGCGGCGGGCGCGGTGCCCATCGTCGCCGGGTTCCAGGGGATCAGCGCCGCCCGGTCTGATGCCGACGTGACCACGCTGGGGCGGGGCGGCTCGGATACCACGGCGGTGGCGCTGGCGGTGGGGCTGGGCGCGGCCTGGTGCGAAATCGCCACCGATGTGGACGGCATCTGCACGACGGACCCCCGGCTGGTGCCCACCGCCCGCCAACTGGCCCGCATCGGCCCGCTGGAAATGCTGGAACTGGCCCAGCAGGGGGCGCGAGTGATGCATCCCCGCGCGGTGGAACTGGGCGAAGCGTATGGGATGCCCATCCTGGTCTGCTCCAGCTTCCACGAGCGGCCCGGCACCTGGATTATTGCCCCTGATTTGCCCCTGCCCGGTGGTGGAGAGGAGGACCCGATGGAACTGCGGAACAAAGTTTCCGGCATCGCCCACGATACCAACGTCGCCAAGATCACCGTGCTGGGCCTGCCCCGGCCCGAATTCGCCCTCTATCACCTGTTCACCCCGCTGGCCGAGGCCGGAGTGAATGTGGATGCTATCGCCCACAGCGCCGAGCCGGGGGGGCTGGGGGCCGATTGCGCTTTCACCGTGGCCGAGGCCGACCTGGTGACGGCGCTGGCGATCACCGAACGAACCGCCGCCGCGCTGGAGGCACGCGCCGTCCACCACGAGCGGGCGGTGGGCAAGGTGTCGGTGATCGGCCTGGGGGTGCAGGACACGCCGGGGCTGGCGGCTACGGCCTTCGCCACTCTGGGGTGGTTGGGCATCCCCATTGATATGGTGACGACCTCACAGGTGCGGATCACCTGCCTGGTGCCGCAGGCCGCCGTGCCCGCCGCCGTGCAGGCGCTCCATGCCGCCTTCGCCCTGGCCGGTCCCGCGCCGCTGGGCGAGCTAGCCGGAGAGGCGGCGCTTGCGCCCTGGCCGCCCGTCGCGCTTGATCTGGGCGGCGCGGCAGCCTGATCGCTATATCGGTTGTATAGGGGACACGATCAGCAGCCTGATCAATGCATCATTGTGTAGTGAGGGGGACCGAGATGTTGACGAGCGCCATAGAGACACCACGCCTGGTTATTCTGGATGACGATCCGTCGGTGGTGGCCCGGGGGAGTGGCGGCGACGCGGCGTTGCTGACCAGCCAACGCCGCTGGACACTGGCCGAGGGGCTACCATTGGAGGCCGGTCAGCGGCTGGCCCCGATTGAGGTGGCCTATGAAACCTGGGGCACGCTGAACCGGGCCGGAGATAACGCGATCCTGGTCTGCCATGCCCTGACCGGCGATGCTCATGCCGCCGGGCGCTATGCCGATGACGCTCGCCTGGGCTGGTGGGACCCACTGATCGGGCCGGGCCGCGCCCTGGATACACGCCGCTATTTCGTGGTCTGTGCCAACATCCTGGGCGGCTGCCAGGGCACCACCGGCCCGGCTAGCCTGGACTCGGCCACAGGCCAACCCTACGGCAGCACTTTCCCCACGATCACCGTCCGCGACATGGTGCGGCTGCAATATGCGCTGGTGCGGGGGTTGGGCGTGCGGCGGCTGGCGGCGGTGGCGGGGGGATCGCTCGGCGGGATGCAAGCGCTGGAATGGCTGGTCATGTACCCTGATTTTGTCGCCGCCGCGATCCCGGTTGCTGCCTCGCTGGCCCACACCCCGCAGGGCATCGCCTACAACCTGATCGGGCGCGAGGCGATTATGCGCGATCCCGACTGGCGGGGGGGCGACTACTACAGCAGCGGGCGCACGCCGGAGCAAGGATTGGCCCTGGCCCGCATGATCGGCATGATCACCTACCAGAGCGACGAGTCGATGCAGCGCAAGTTCGGGCGCAGCCGAGTGGAGGCCGACCCGGCGGACCGCTTCCAGGTGGAGAGCTATTTGCATTACCAGGGCGAGTCGCTGGTGCGCCGCTTCGACGCCAACAGCTACTTGGTCTTGTCGCGGGCGATGGACTTGCACGATGTGGGGACGGGGCGCGGGGGGATGGACGTGGCGCTGGCCTGCACCGACCCGGCCACCCGCACCCTGGTCGTCGGCATCAGCAGCGACATTCTCTTCCCGCTGCACTTGCAGCGCGACACGGCGGCCCGGCTTCAGGCCCTGGCCCGCCCGGCGACCTACGCCGAGATCCGCTCCCCGTGGGGCCACGACGCCTTCCTGATCGATTACGACCAGTTGACGGCGCACATTACCGCGTTTCTGGCGGGCGATGGCTCGTCTGAGATCCGGTCATAACTGATCTCTCCTTTGGAGGATAGGGCTCGGCCCATTGATGGTCGGGTGACCCCGACACCTGGGGCAACCCCACCATCAATGGGCCGAGCCCTATCCTCCAAACGGCAGGGTTTATCGTTGGAGCTCAGGGATCGTCTGTTGCTCTGGCCCATCAGGGTAGCGGCTGGCGGCCTCCCGAATCGGGCCTTCCAGACTCAGCCCGCGCTAAATTCCCATCACCGCGCAGATCCCGCCGGTCAGGTGCCCGCGACAGAGGCTGCTTCCGGTGCAGGCAAGGGCGGCGTGGTGCCCGCCGGTTTGCGGCCCCACTCGGCCAGCACCGCCTCCAGCAGGGGCAGCAGGCGGGTGACCCGCCGGGCACGGATCACCGCGTCCCACAACGGCTCGAAGCGCTTCCACCCCCCGGCATAAGCGACGTGCCGCAACCGCCCGCTCCATGCGGGCTTGGTCGCCGCGCCCTGGAAGATGGCCCGCCAGCGGTAGAAGTCGCGGTAGGCTCGCCAGTAGCCCGTTTCTAGATCCTGCGGCGTCAGCCGGGCCGGGCGATAGACGACATGGCGGGTGTCATAAAGATCCCAGTTCTGCGTGGTGATCCGGCCTTCCGCGACCATGCGCGTGTGCAGTCCGGTGGTGGGGTAGGGGGTCAGGATGTGGAAGGTGGCCGTCTCGATCCCCTGCTGCACCGCCCAATCCACCGTGCGGGCGAATACGTCGGGGCCGTCGCTGTCCATGCCGAAGACGAAGCTGCCGTTGACCATCACCCCCAGATCTTGCAGGCGGCGGATGGCGACGGTGTAATCCCGATTCAGGTTCTGGTACTTGTGGTGCTCCTGCAAGTTGGCCGGGTTCAGCGTCTCGAAGCCGACGAACAGGCTGCGTAACCCCGCCCCCACGGCCTGCTCGACCAACCCGGGTTTCAACACCGATTGCACTGTCGCCGCCGCCTGCCAGAGCCGCCCCATACCGCGCATTCCGGCGAACAGCGCCCCGGCAAAGCGGGCGTTCCCCAGCAGATGATCGTCCAGAAAATAGAGGTGCCGCCCCGGCAGCCGGGCGATCTCGGCCAGCGCTTCGTCCACCGCTTGCGTGTAGAACGATTTGCCACCCTGGAAAAAAGCTTCTTTGTAGCAAAAATCGCAGACATGGGGACAGCCCCGCGAGACCACAATCGAATTAGGGCACAGGTAGAGGTGGCGCTTGATCAGGTCGCGGCGGATGGGGGGGATGCCCGCCAGGGTACGCAGCGTGGAGTGATAGGCCGGGGCCGGGTGCCCGGCGCGGTAGTCGGCCAGGAAGCGCGGCCAGGTGTCGTCGCCAGGGCCGGTGAAGATC
>JBBSAN010000602.1:0-4743 GCA_038252265.1 Chloroflexia bacterium | reverse complement strand
GGCGGCGGTGCTGGCTTCGGGATCGAGCTGGTAGGCACTGGTCAGCCGCACGCCGATCTCGTCCGTCACCGGCAGCACGCGGAACAGCTTGGCGTGCTCTTCCAGATCGGGGCAGGCCGGGTAGCCCCACGAGTAACGGCGACCCTGCTCCGGCTCCAGGCCCAGTTCGCGGCGCATCCGCACCTGGGTGTATTCGGCCAGCGCCTCGGCGGTCGAGACGGCCAGGCCGTGCAGGAACAGCGCCTCGGAGTACTCCCCGGCGGCCTGTAGCTCATTGTAGCGGTCGATGGCCCGGTCGCCCACCGTCACCACCTGCAAGCCGACCACATCGATCTTCCCGCTGGACAGCGGGGCGAAGAAGTCGGCCAGGCAGAGATATTCGCGGTCGGGCTGGCGTGGGAAGTCGAAGCGGGTGATCTCGCGCCGCGCCGCCGGGTTGCTGGGGTCGAAGATGACCAGCTGGTTGCCCTCGCTGGCGCAGGGATAGTAGCCGTAGATCACGCGGGGCTGGATGATCCGCGTGGCGATCATGTCGCGTTTCATCCGTTCCAGGCGGGGCATGAACTCGCGGGCCACCAGCGCGTCCCACGCGGCATCGTGGACGCCCTTGCCGCCCCAGTGCAGCCGGAACAGCGTGTTCAGGTCCAGGTGGGCGAACACTTCTTCCGCCGGGATCTTGTTCAGCACGCCCGGCCCCCAGAACGGCGGCGTAGGCAGCGGGTTGTCGGTGCGGATCTTCGGGCTGCGTTCGGTACGGACTGCGGCGGCCTCCTGCGGGGCGACCTCGGCCTGGGAGGCGCGCACGGCGGCCTGGTGGACCTTCTGTACGAACGCCTCGCGGTTGGCCGGATCGGTCAGGGCTTCCATCGTGTCCAGCCCCTCGAAGGCATCCTTGCAGTAGTAGACACCGGGATCGTAGCGATCCTGCCCGTCCACAAAGCCGATGCGGTAGCCGAAGGCGCGGTTGATCGCCGCCCCGCCGATCAGCACCGGGAAGTTGAGGCCGCGCTTATGCAACTCCTGCACGCAAAGCGGCATCTGCTTCGACGTGTTGACCAGCAGCGCGCTCAGGCCGATAGCGGTGGCGTTCACCTCCACCGCCTTGTCGAGAATGACATTGATCGGCACCTGCTTGCCCAGGTCGAACACGGTGTAACCGTTGTTGGTCAGGATGGTGTTGACCAGGCTCTTGCCGATATCATGCACGTCGCCAAAGACGGTGGCGATGACCACGCGGCCCTTCGTGTAGCCGTCTTTCTTCTCGAAATACTGTTCGAGATGGGCCACGGCGCGCTTCATCACTTCCGCCGATTGGAGCACGAACGGCAGGATCAACTCGCCCGCGCCGAACTTGTCGCCCACATCCTTCATCGCCGGCAGGAGGATCTCGTTCAGCACGCCGACCGGGCTGTAGCTCTCCAGTGCCTCTTCCAGCAGGGCCTCGATGCCGTCCTTGCGCCGGTGGAGGATCTGCCAGTGGATCTTCTGGGCCACGGTCAGCCCGGCCAGCGGGTCGGCCACTTCGCTGCCGTCCTCCGGGTCGGGGCCGTGCTCCTGGAAGTAGGCGATATAGCGGGCCAGGGCGTCCTCGCGGCGGTTGAAGATCAGGTCGTCGGCCAGGGCGCGCTGTTCGGTGTCGATTTCGGTGTAAGGGGTGATGTGGACCGGGTTGACGATAGCGAGGTCCAGCCCCGCCTCCACCGCGTGGTAGAGAAAGACCGAGTTGAGCACCGCACGGGCGTGTTGCTGGATACCGAACGAGACGTTGCTGACCCCCAGGATGGTCGAGCAGCCGGGGCAGGTCACCTTCACCCCGCGGATGCCGTCCAGCGTGGCGACGGCAGAGTTGCGCAGATCTTCCTGCCCGGTGGTGACGGGGAAGGTTTGCACATCGAAGATGATGGCGTCGGCGGGCAGCCCATACTCCTCGGTGCAGATGTCGAAGATGCGCTTGGAGACGGCCACTTTGCGCTCGGCGGTGTGGGTCATGCCTTCTTCGTCAATCGGCATGGCGACGACCGCCGCGCCGTGTTCGACGATCATCGGCACCACCGCTTCGATGCGTTCGCGCCCGCGCTCCATATTGATCGAGTTGACGATGGCCCGACCGGGGTAGTTCTTCAGCGCGGCCTCGATCACGTCGGCTTCGGTGCTGTCAATGACCAGCGGCGCTTCGATGCTGGCCCGCAGCTTGCGAACCACCTTGGTCATCTGCGCGGCCTCGTCCATCCGCTCGGTCAGGGCCACGGTCACGTCCAGGGCGTGCGCTCCCCCCTCCACCTGTTCGCGGGCCACGCTGAGGATACCGTCGTAGTCGTCCGAGAGCAAGAGGCGCTTGACCTTGCGGCTGCCGGTGGCGTTCACCCGCTCCCCGACAATGGTCGGGGCCGGGATTTGCCGCAAGGCGATCCCGCGCATCCCGCTGGAGATCAGCGCCTCGCGCTCCACCTGGCGTGGCATGCGGGGGATGTCCTTCACCGCCGCGATCAGCGCCCGGATGTGCTCCGGGGTGGTGCCGCAGCAGCCGCCGACGATCTCGATCTGGAAGTCGCGGACGAACTCGGCCAGAGTCGCGGCCATCGGCCCCGGCTCCAGCGGATAGACGGCCTGCCCGCCGACGTTCAGCGGCAACCCGGCGTTGGGGATGCACGACACCGGCTTGGAGCAGTGCTCGGCCAGGTAGCGGATCGGTTCGCGCATATGCTCCGGCCCGGTCGAGCAGTTGAGGCCGATCACGTCCACCGGCAGGTATTCAAGCGTGGTCAACGCCGAGGCGATGTCGGTGCCGAGCAACATGCGCCCGGTGGTGTCGAGCGTGACCTGGGCCTGGATCGGCACCCAGCGCCCGCTGCGTTTGAAGTAGCGCGTGACCCCGGCGATGGCCGCCTTCAGTTCGAGAATGTCCTGGGTCGTCTCGATGATCAGCAGATCGACCCCGCCGTCCAGCAGCGCCCGCGCCTGCTCCCCGAACATATCGGCCAACTGGTCGAAGGTGATGTTGCCCAGCGTCGGGTCGTCGGACGAGGGCAACATGCCGGTCGGCCCCATCGACCCGGCGACGAAGCGGGGGTGGTCGGGCGTGCTGAAGCGGTCGGCCACCCGGCGGGCCAGCACGGCGGCGGCGTGGTTGATTTCGTAGGCCCGCGCCCCCAGCCCGTACTCTTCCATCTTGAGATAGCTGCCGCCGAACGTGTCAGTTTCGAGCACGTCGCAGCCCGCTTCCATGTAGGACGTATGGATCTCTTCGATAATCTGCGGGTTGGCGACCGAGAGGAAGTCGGTACAGCCGTAGCACCCGCCGTAACCCTCGGCATCCAGATTGTACGTCTGGATGGAGGTGCCCATCGCCCCGTCAAAGATCAGGGTGCGTTGCATGAGCGCCTGCAAATAAGGAGAATTTTTCAATGGGCAGCCTCCTTTCGATATGTGTGCCCACATGAAGGTGAATAAGCCGCTGCCCGGCCCACAAGCCGGGCAGCCGAACGTAATTGTACCATAAGCCAGGGGTCCCGCGCTACGTGCGGCGGCTTACAGTTTGCCGGACACCTGGCCGGACCCCGTCGGGTATCGCGCCCAATCCAGGTCGCGCCCGATCAGCAGCTCGGTCATCTTGGCGTGATGGGTATTCTTCATCGCGATTGGCTGCACATCCAGACCATGCGAACGGGCCTGGGCGCGCACTTCAGGCACTTCGTCATAGGTCATGAGAAAGTCACCGGCAAGGGTGGTCACAAGCTGAAAGAGCGCGCCGTGATCTATCTCATTATGAGTATATAGGCGTGTTCCCGCACGCTTCCCACCCACCGAGTACGGCGGATCGATAAAGAATACGGCATCGGCACCGGCTGCATTTTCACGAAGCACGCACATACCGTCGCCATGAACAAAACGGATCCGCTCCCGCATGGCCGCGATAGCCCCGATCCGTCGCTGGAGTGTCTCAGGATACCAGCGCGAACGCAGTCCCCGCCCCGCCTCTCCGTTTTTGATCAGGCCCGCGCCATTTGCCAGAATTCCGCCCCGGTTCACGCGATTCTTCAGGAGGGTCTGGAACGCCTGGGCACGCCGGTTGGGTGCGGATTCGTCCAGGGTCGCCCGAACTGCATCGAGCGTGAGGTCAAACTGCGCGATCCGATCGCCTAGCCAGGCCCCTCCGCCAGCATCCTGGATAATCGTCTGCCACACCGCCGCGACCTGTGCGTCGAGTTCCACCATTGTCACATGCGCCGCCAGATCTTCGGCGGCGACCGTCAGGCTGATAATGCCGCCGCCCGCGAACGGCTCAATGAACTCCGCTGGCGGCGGGGAACGTGCGCCTAGCCAGCGTCGAATCCAGGGCACCAGCCATGTTTTTCCGCCAGGGTAGCGGAACGGGCTACGCTGGGGCACCGAGGCGACGTTGACGATAGGAGCAGGTATGGTATTGAGGTCCAGGAATGTACGTCTGTTCAAGACTACTTAAATGCCTCAAAGAAAAGTTGTAATCTCTGCACAATACCGATATTACTAGGCTTCTTCCAGTCCCAGCCACGACGACGCTGTAGGTTCCTTATACTCGTATTCATTAATGTTGGAATCATCAAGGCAAGAGTCAAGATAATTAGTAACTACTCAGCCTATGGGAGCGTGCGCGTGCGATCCCTTTCTTCCGCCCTTCGGCGCGGGCGGCGCTTCCGCTTTCCGGTTGCCCCCGCCGATACCAACTTGCGTAACTGTCCGCCGCACCCTACCGGACTTGGCTGG
>JBBSAN010000601.1:0-4753 GCA_038252265.1 Chloroflexia bacterium | reverse complement strand
GTGGGTCAGCAGGCGGTGATACGCCATGCCGATGCCGAGCCGCGCCGACCCTGGGTCGGCGCGCTTTGTTGGTTGCTCTCTACAGGGGGAGAACGGGCTTTATCTCTCCAGCCACCCGGCGAGCAGGGGGACCTGTAACTCGGTCAACTGGTCCACCACCTGATCGGCCCCGGCGACCTGAAGATCGGCGCGAGCACGGGTGGTGGTGACGGCGATCACCTGCGCCCCGGCGGCTTTGCCCGCCTGCACCCCGGCCACCGCATCCTCGATGACGAAACCGCGCGCCGGGGGCACCCCCAGCCGCTCGAAGGCCAGCAGGAAGCCCTGCGGATCGGGTTTGCCCCGCGTGATATCGTCGCCGGTGACAATGGCATCGAGCAGGCCGGTCAGCCCCAGCACATCGAGCAGCAGGGTGACGTTTGCCCGCGGCGCGGACGAGCCGATGGCCTGCCGCCACCCGGCCTCATGCAGGGCGCGCACCAGTTCCACCGCGCCGGGCAGCGGGTGCAGCGCCCGCGCCTGATCGCGGAATAGGACTTCCTTGCGGTCGCTCCAGGTAGCGACATTGGCCGGGTCGGTGATCCCCCAGGTCAGCCGGAAGATATCGGGGTTCGCCATGCCGAACGTCTGGAGGAAGTCGGCATCGGTGAAGGGGCGGTCGATCTCGTCGCCCAGCGCGATCCAGGCGGCGCGGTGCGCTTCGCCGCTGTTGACCAGCACACCGTCCATGTCCCAGACCACCGCGCCCGGCACCAGAGGGGATTCGTTCAAGGGGATTCTCCTGTCGTGGTTAAAAACTGGCCCACAGCGGTTTGCCAGAGGCCAGGGGCGGTCGCCCGTATATCATGTCCCGCGCCGGGGATCTCACTCCACGTTTTGGAGCCGCCCAGCCGATCATAAACGGCACGGGCCTGCGCGTGGTCCACGCGGGGGTCGTTGTCGCCGTGCAGCACCAGGGTCGGGGCGCGCACAGCGGCGGCATCGTCCGCCGGGGCCACGGCAAAGGCGTTGCTGCCTGCTTGCACGCTGCCCCAGAAGAGGAGCAGTTCGGCCCCCGGCGTACCGGGCAAGCCCATCGCCTGAAAGCGAGTGCGCGCTGCCGTCACCAGGCGGTCGAACGGGCTTTCGATGATCAGGGCGGCGGGTTGCACCCCCTCGTGGGCCACCGCCCGCAGCACGGCGGCGCTGCCCAGCGAGAAGCCATAGAGCACCAGCGGTTGCCCCGGCCACCGTTCCGCTGCCCAGTGCGCTGTCAGGGCGACATCGCTCCCCTCGCGCAGGCCGAGCGTGGTGTCGTTGCGGCTCGACCCACCTACGCCACGAAAGTCTACCAGCACAGCGGTGTAACCCCAGCCGTGAAAGTCCGTAGCCGCGCCGAGCAGGCTGTCCTTCGGGGTGGCGTAGCCAGGGAAGAGCAAGATCACCCCCCGGCTGGGGGCGGCGTCCACCACCCAGGCTTCGAGCGTTTCCCCGCTCCCGGCGGGGAGGGTGACGGTCTGGTAGGGCAGGCCCACCGCCGCCGGGGTCTGCGCGTTCTCCGGGCGCGGCACGCGAACCCCGCCCAGCAGCAGCCCGACCTTCTCCCCCAGGCTCAGCCGTTCGATAGCCGGGGCGGGCGTGCCCCCGGTCGCATAGTGCGTCATGGCCCAGGCTTGCTGCCAGGCCAGCGCGTTCACGGCGAGGCCCAGCAGGAGCGCGACCAGCAGCATCCCCCGCCCTACCCGGCCCCAGGATCGTCGGCTCGCCCGCGCCATATCGTCTTCTGGACCTACGCCAGCCGGGGGAACAGCGGCACCGGTGCCCCCACCTGGGTGCCGGGGGCCGTGCCGCCCCAGGCGCGGTGCTGTCCTGCCGTCTCCAGCAGGGCCGGGTCCTGGCCGAGCTGGGTCAGCATCGCGGCGGCGGTGGTGGGCAAGAACGGCACCAGATAGACCGCCAGGATGCGCAACGCCTCGGCCAGATTATAGAGGACCGAATCGAGCCGGGTCGTCGCGGTGGCGTCGCCACCTTTGGCCGCTTTCGCCAGCGTCCAGGGTGCCGTCTGCTCGACATAGCGGTTCGCCCGCGTGACCAGCTTCCAGACCGCCTCCAGCGCGGCTTGCGGATCGTAGGCGGCCATTGCGGCGTCGTGCGCGGCGGCGATGCTCTGCGCCACGTAGCGCAGTTCCTGCTCCAGGTCGTCGGCCTCGCCGGGGGTGGGGACTACCCCGTCACGGTAGCGCCCGATCATGCTGATCGCCCGGTTGAGCAGGTTGCCCAGGTCGTTCGCCAGGTCGCTGTTGTAGCGGCCCTCGAACTTCTCCACCGTGTAATCACTGTCGCCGGTAGCGGGCACCTCGCGCAGGAGATAGTAGCGCACGGCCTCGGTGCCATACTTCGCCACCAGTTCGGCGGGGTCCACGACGTTGCCCAGCGACTTGCTCATCTTCTGCCCGTTGGCGGTCATGTAGCCGTGAACAAAGAGGGTGCTGGGCGGGCGCACCCCCGCCGACAGGAGCATCGCGGGCCAGTAGATGGCATGGAAGCGAATGACGCCCTTGCCGATGCAATGCACCCGGTCCCTGTTCTCCACCCAGTAGTGCTCGTAGAGCGGCCCCTCGGTGGCATAATCCAGTGCGGTGATGTAGTTGGTCAGCGCGTCGAACCAGACGTAGATCACCTGGCTGGGGTCGCCCGGCACGGGGATGCCCCAGCCCCGCGCCCGTTCGTGCGACCGCGAGATGCTGAAGTCGGCCAGCCCCATGCGGATAAAGCTCAACACCTCGTTGCGGCGCGACTCGGGGACGATCCGGTACTGGCCCGACTCGATCAGGTCGCGCAGGCGGTCGCCATAACGCGAGAGGCGGAAGAAGTAGTTTTCTTCGGTCACTTCATCGGGGCGGGTCATGTGTTCGGGGCACAGCCCGTCGGGGGTCAGTTCGTCGGGGGTGTAGAATTGTTCGCAGCCGACGCAATAGAGGCCGGTGTAGCTCTTCTTGTAAATGTCGCCTGCCGCGTCGGCGGCTTCCCAGAGCTTTTGTGCCCCCGGCGCGTGGCGGGGGTCGGCAGCGGTGCGGATGAAGTCGTCAAACGATAGGTTAAGTTGCTCGCGCAGGGCCAGGAACACCGTCGAAAGCTGGGCGACGAACTCCTCCGTCGGCACCCCGGCGGCGTCGGCGGCTTGCACATTCTTCAGCGCGTTCTCATCGGTGCCGGTCAAGAAGCGCACATCTTTCCCGATACTGCGCTGATACCGGGCGAACACATCGGTCTGCACCGCCTCCAGGGCAAAGCCGATATGGGGGCGTGCATTCACATAAGGAATGGCAGTGGTGATAAAATAGCGATTTGGCTCGTCAGTCATGTCTCTATCCTCAAAAAAGATACCCAGTAAAACGCCTGCTCCGGCGTGTAACCCCTAGTATACCCGTCTGCCCGCTCGTGCGCCAGTGCCGGTGGGCGGATGGGCGGCTCTGTCATAAGGCCGAGGGCGGCTCCCCCGGCTGGGGGCCACCGGGCAAGGCCGCCTTATTATAGCACGGATAAGCCCGCAGACCCAGGAGCCATTGTGCCGAGCCAGGGCGGATGCCCTCTCCTGGGTAGGGGGCGACACGGGGGTCGGTCCCCTACCGCAACAAGGCCGCATCCGAGAAGGTATCAGCCCTGTGCGCCGCCCACAAAGTAGACCCCCACTTGACAGGATCGATGCGCGAGACTATAATAGCAACAACAAAGGGTCCCCCAACCAATTCCAAAGTCAATACGCCTTTCCCCATCCCATCCGTGCACGGCGATTCTATCCAAGAGGTTACGCGATGTTGTTACGCGCGAACGTCTGGTTAGGGGTGCTTTTTGGCCTGCTTGTTCTCCTCCTGCTTTCTAGCACTGCCAACGCGAACCCCTCTTCCAGTTCGGAGTCGATTTCCCTTCGGGCGGCCCCTTTAGCTAGCTCCACCCCCTGTCCTGGAGGGGTACCCGTGCAGGGCGCGATCAGCGCGAGCGATCCGACCCAGGCGGGGCGGATCCTGCGCAACTATGTGCCGAGCGTGTGCGGGACGGCCAAGCCGTATCCGGGGCTGTCGAGCACGACGGCGCGGCATTATGACGCCTACACCTACACGAACGCGACGAACGCCCCCATCTGCGTGTCGGTGAGCCTCAGCAGCACCTGTAGCGGCTTGAACGACATCTTCAGTATTACGTACCTGGGCAGCTTCGATCCGGCCAATATCCAGACCAACTATCGCGCCGACAGCGGCGACAGCCCGCGCTCGACTGTCAACTATTCGTTTGATGTGCCTGCCCAAACCACCTATGTGGTGGTGGTGCATGAGTTGAACGCTAATGCCGGTTGCGCGGCCTATACCCTCACGGTGAGCACCTGCGACACCAGCACCCCGACCCCCACCGTTCCGCCCACCTTGACTGTAACCCCGACCTGGACGCCGACGAATACGCCGCTGCCCACCAGCACGCCGACGAATACGCCGACCCGGACGCCGACCGCGACGCCGACGAACACGCTGCCGCCCACGAACACGCCAACCCGGACACCGACCAGCACACGAACGGGCACGCCGACCCGCACCCCGTCGCCGACCCGGACGCCGACCCGGACGCCGACCAACACGGTGACGCGCACGCCGACCCGCACCCCGACGAACACGCCGCCATCGACCAGCACTTGGACCAGCACGCCGACCCAGACGCCGACGAACACCCCGACCCAGACGCCGACGAACACCCCGACCCAGACGCCGACGAACACCCCGAC
>JBBSAN010000600.1:0-4776 GCA_038252265.1 Chloroflexia bacterium | reverse complement strand
TAGGGGCGGGCTACGCTGCCGTTCTGCATCAACTGGGTGGCGAGGGCGTGGGCGGTGTTGGCCGGGATAGCGAAGCCGAGTCCCTCGGCCTGGTCGCCATTGCTGCCGTCGCGCACCACCAGGGTGTTGACCCCGATGACCTCGGCGTTCATGTTCAGCAGCGGGCCACCGCTGTTGCCGTGGTTGATCGCCGCGTCGGTCTGGATCAGCCCGCTCATCGAGCCGGCCCCGCCGATGCGCCGGTTTAACCCGCTGACCACGCCCACGGTCACACTATTGGCGAAATTACCAAGAGCCGAGCCGATTGCCACTACCGGCTGCCCGGCCTCTAGCTTAGACGAGTCGCCCCAGTTGACGGTACCGGGAACGGTTCCGCTAACCTGGATAACGGCGATATCGTTCACCGGGTCGGTGCCGATCAGCCGGGCGCTCGCTTTCTTCCCATCATAAAAGATCACCTGCAACCCCTGAGTCCCATCAACGACGTGGTTGTTCGTGACGATATGGCCTTGTTGGTCGATGATAAAGCCGGAGCCAGTCGCCGTGCCGTTACTGAGTTGATTGACGACGGTGACGACCCCTGGGCTGGCCTGGCGAACCACGCCGGTTGCGTCAAGGATCGGCCCGTCGGCGGGGGCGCTGGTTTGCGGGGCCGGAGCCTCCGCCTGGACATCGCCAATCGGGGCGGTGGCGCCCACCAGCGTGGGCTGCGTCCGGGTGTTCAAAGCTGAAGTCAGGGCGTTGACGACGCCCCCCGTTCCGAGGCCGACCACCAGGGCCAGCAGGAAGCTGAGAAAAAGAACACGCATCTTGTTCATTTGTTAAAGTACCTCACACAACAGGAGCAAAAGGCGCTGCGCTCCGGATAAAAGCGAGTCGCGTTTGCTGGTATTGTTTGGGCTAAAAGTGCTGCCGCGAAAGATTTAAGGAGCCTCCTCCGCCTCCGGCGGAAGCGGAGGAGACCGTCGTTGCCGATCAGTGACGAGAACGAGAAGAAACTCAATGACCGCGGCCACGTGCATGGAGTTTCTATTGTCTGCCCTTCTCTCGTCTCGCCCCTGCATAGCTATTATCGCAAACGTAATTTAAGGTCCGCTTAAGTAGGGATTAGAATTAGATTAGAGATGGGGCCGGGGATTGACAGGAGTAGTATGATATTAGTAGTTTCTAGATAGGTTGCCCGTTCTACTATTTCTATTCCTGACGGGTTCCTCGCGCGACGGTTACCGCGCCCACCTCACTCCCTGGGTCCCTCCAATCTAATAGCCCTTCACTTTATCGCAGGCTTCTACAGGATTTAGCCGGGCGGCAATTTCTGTATGCTATCCCTGTGCTTATAGTGTTACACCTTGGATCCTCGAAAGGGGGTGATCGCCGGATGTGTCTGTGCGTCTAGGGGGATGACTGCACCGTCCGGTCAGCTTTGTGGACCAGCTTATTTTAGGGGAGCAACGTTGTTCGTAGCTAGATAGAGGAGAAGCATCATGCGATTCAAATCCTACTGGTCGCCAGTGCAACTGATGGCTATTGTGCTGAGTCTGTTCCTGCTCGCCGGAGCGGGCTGGCTCATCCGCACGTCTAGTCCGGCCCAGGCCGCCGTCAACCCGGGTGCCCAACCGGGGACCGGCGGGGTGATCGTCGGCCAGGATTATCATCACGACCTCTCGCCCGCGCTGCGTGATATGCCGCAGATCCCGTACAAACCCACGGGCAAAGTGCATGAAGGGCCAGAGAACCCCCGCATCCAGATCTCCAACCGCAAAGATATGCCCGACGGCTCGGCGGTGCAGCGGATGCTTGCGCCGTTCGCCCCGCCTGCCCCGATTCTCAACTTCGATGGTATTCCCTTCCCCGGCGTCGGCTGCAACTGCGCCCCGCCTGATACCAATGGGGAGGTGGGCGCGACCCAATACGTGCAGATCGTCAACGAAGGCTATCAGGTCTTCAACAAGACGACGGGCGCGTCGATCCTCGGCCCCAGCGCGATTTCGAGCGTCTGGGCCAACTTCGGGGGGGCCTGCCAGACCGGCGGCTTTGGCGACCCGGTGGAGCTGTACGATCAGCTCGCGGGCCGCTGGGTGATTAGCCAGTTCGCCAGCGCCACCGGCGGCACACCGATTACCGACGAGTGCATCGCCGTTTCCACCACCAGTGACGCCACCGGCACCTACAACCGCTACGGCTTCCACCTCGGCTCTAATTTCTTCGACTATCCCAAGCTGAGTGTTTGGCCGGATGCGTATTACATGAGCATGAACGTCTTCAACGCGGGGGGCACGGCCTTCCTCGGCCCGCAACCGTTCGCCTTTAACCGGGCGACCATGCTGACGGGCAGCGCGACCACGTTCGTCAGCACCGGCATCACCGGCGGCCCCAACGAAGACCCCCACATGCCGGTGGACCTCGACGGCAGCACGCTGCCCCCGGCGGGTGCGCCCGGTTCCTTTATCGAATGGCCTGGCAGCGGTGTCTACAAAATCTTCCACTTCCACGCCGACTTCGCCGTCCCGGGCAACACGACCTTCACCCTCTTCGCCAGCCCTCCCGCCGCTGTCTTTACCCAGATCTGTAGTGGCGGCAACTGCGTCCCAGAGCTGGGCGGGGAGACGCTCGACACCCTGGGCGACCGGTTGATGTTCCGCGCCGCCGACCGCTTCTTCTCCGGCTACGAATCGATGGTCACTAACTACACCGTCAGTTCCGGTGGCGTGGCCGCCCCGCGTTGGGTGGAGATACGCAATGTGACCAGCGGCCCGGTGACCGTCGCCCAGGAGAGCACCTATCAGCCCGATACCACCTGGCGCTGGATGGGGAGCATCGCCCAGGACCACGTGGGCAATATGCTGCTCGGCTTCAGTGCCTCTAGCAGCACGATCTTCCCGCAGATCCGCTATGCGGGGCGGCTGTTCACCGACCCGGCGAGCACGCTCGCGCAGGGCGAAGCGACCCTGTTCGCGGGCACCGGCAGCCAGCTTGCCACCAACGGGCGCTGGGGCGACTACAGCGACATGACGGTGGATCCCAGCGACGATTGCACCTTGTGGTATACGCAAGAATACTACGCGACCACCGGCAGCTACAACTGGCGGACACGCATCGGCAACTTCAAGTTCCCGAACTGCTCCATCGGCACGCCAACGCCGACCGCCACCGGCACGCCACCCACGAGTACGCCGACGATCACGCTGACCGCCACCGCGACGGCGACAATCACGCCCACGCCATGCGTAATCATCTCCGTCTTCACCGAGAACTTCGACGGTGTAACCCCGCCCGCGCTGCCGGCGGGGTGGACGGCGACCAATGCGAGCGGCCCGGCCCCACTGTGGGTGACGTCAAATTCGGGTACGCCCACCCCTGTGGCGGATACCGCGCCCAACGCCGCGTTCGTGGACGATCCCGCCGCGGTGAGCGACAAGCGGCTCGACTCGCCCACTATCGCCCTGCCCGCGACTCTCGCACAGTTGACCTTCCGCCAGAATCGCAACCTGGAGAGCACCTTCGATGGCAGTGTGCTAGAGATCAGCATTAACGGGGGCGTGTTCACCGACATCCTCGCCGCTGGGGGCACCTTCGTCAGCAACGGGTACAATGCGACGATCAGCGCCAGCTTCAGCAACCCCCTCGCCGGGCGCCAGGCCTGGAGCGGCAGCACTGCGGGGGCCTTTGTCACGACCATCGTTAATCTGCCCGCCGCCGCTGCGGGGCAAAACATCCAACTGCGCTGGCGTATGGGCAGTGATAGCAGCGTCGGAGTTCAGGGCTGGCGCATGGATACGATCAGCATCACCACCTGTGTCGCGCCGACAGCGACACCAACCCTGGTGCCGCCGACGCTGACGAGTACGCCAACCAGCACGCCGGTCCCGCCGACGCGCACGCCGAGCAACACGCCGACGGCGACGGCGACGGCCACCGCTACGACCTGCCCCGGCGGTCAGACCTACACCGTCACCAACGGCGGCGCGACGATCGTGCCGGGCACCACCGACACCGGCAACCACTGCGACGACTGCGGCACCGGTATCACGCTGCCCTTCCCCATCACGCTCTACGACACCACGTATACTACCGCCACGGTCGGCTCGAACGGTTATATGGCCTTCGGCACCCCCGACAACTTCTTCTACACCGGCTGCCTGCCCCACGCCGGTGTCACCTATAACATCTTCCCCTTCGCCGTCGACCAGATCACCGGCGCGGCGGGCAAGGGCATCTTCACCCTGACCACCGGTAGCGCCCCCAACCGCACCTTCTACGTCGAATGGCGCGCCTGCCGCTATAATGGTGCCACCACCTGCCTGGCGAACTCCGACAACAATTATGAGATCGTCTTCCAGGAAGGCGCGACCACCTTCCAGATCGTCTATGGCACGTTCGGTTCGGCCAACGCCGGGGTCGGCGCCATTGGCGTGGAGCAGAACGGGACGATCTACACCCAGTTGCAGTGCAATGCGGGCCCGCCGCCGGTCAGCGCCCAAACCTACAGCCTCGGCTGCGTGGTTCCCAGCCCGACCCCGACGGTGACCAGCACCACCACGAGCACGGTGACGGTCACGCCATCGCCGACGAGTACGCCGACCAACACGCCGGTGCCGCCGACGAACACGCCGAGCAACACGCCGACCAACACGCCGGTGCCGCCGACGACTACGCCGAGCAACACCCCGACCAACACGGCGGTGCCGCCGACGACTACGCCGAGCAACACCCCGACCAACACGGCGGTCCCGCCGACGACTACGCCGAGCAACACCCCGACCAACACGGCGGTCC
>JBBSAN010000599.1:0-4778 GCA_038252265.1 Chloroflexia bacterium | reverse complement strand
TAGTGCTTAATTTCACCCAAACCTTACGCACTACGCAGTACGCGACACCAAACACGCACCACGCATCACGTTTCCCGCATCACGCATCACGTTTCCCGCATCACGTTTCCCGCGCTACGGCGAAGCGATGGCCCGCGAGAGCATCTTGGCAAGCTGGGCGCGGGTGACGTTGTTGCCGGGGCGGAAGTACGCGCCGGGGCAGGGTTCGCCCGCCCCACCACAGGCATAGCCGGTGATGATGCTGTGCGCCACCGCCGTCTCGACGTACTGGTAGAAGGTGCTGCCGGGGGCGACATCGTTGAAGGTGCCCGTCGCCGGATTGGCGAGTGCCCAGCCCCGCGAGATGGCGATCATCTTGCTGATCTGGCCGCGCGTGACATTGTTGCTCAGACGATAGTAGGGCTTGTTGCCGGGCGCGACGCACGGTTCCCCGGCTCCACCACATGGGTAGCCGCTGATCGCCCCGTGGGCGAAGGCCGTTTCCAAGTACTGGTAGAACGTGCTGCCCACGGCCACATCCTGGAAGGTGGCGGTGGATGGGTTCGCCAGGGGCCAGTTCGCCGCCAGCACGATCATCTTGCTCACCTGGCCGCGGGTGGCCGAGTTGCCGGGCAGGAAGAGCAACGTGGTGTCGCTCTGGGCATAGCCGCCGATGATACCCTTCGAGGCGATATCGGCGATCTCGTTCGCCACGAAGTAGTTGGTCGGCACGTCGGTGAAGATCGTGCTGGCCGAACTGTGGCTGACCACGATCGGCACCAAGCTGTATTCCCCCTCGGAGGCCCCCAGCGTGTCGTGGGTGATGACATAGACCCAGTAGCTGCCGTTGGGGATCGCGGCGGTGTTCCAGCCGTAGCTCCCGGCGGCGAGCGGCACATTCTGGGCGATGACCGTGCCGTTCAGGCCCTGGTTGTCGGTGTCCCAGTAGAGGTCGATCAGCCCGCTGCCCTGGACCGGGGTCCAGCGGATCAGGGTGCCGTTGTTGCTGACCGGCTGGGTGGTCAGGTGCGCCTTGTCGATGCGGAAGAAGGCTGGCAGCCCGCCGCCATCATCCTCTTCATGCGGATCGAAGCGCAGGGTGGTCACCTGCCCGGTCCAGCCGGTGCCGCCGCCGACAAGCGGCACCACCGGCAGATCATAGGTAACCGGGATCCAGCGGTTATAAAAGGCCAGGATCGGTTCGGTCTGTTTCCAGTTCAGGTTGATCGGCACCGACCAGGTCATGCGCGGCCCGGCGTTATTCCAGCCGGTGGGGCGGCCCGGAGATGTTGCCACCCACAGGTTCATACTCATATAGCGGTAGAGGCTGGTATCAATCGCATGGGCCTGATCGTAGGCCACCCACCAGACGGTTGGATCGTTGGTCGTCGCGCTCGCCTGGAAGTAGTTCGGTGTCCATTGGATGCCGGTGATGTGTTCGGTGACGGGGAACTGGTTCGGGTTGCTCTCGTTCCAGATCGTCGCCAGCCGCGCCGCCGCGTAGTCCTCGCCGGTCAGCGGGCTGGGCGCGTCAATATGGACAATCGGCTTGGCGTTGACCACCAGTGGCCCGCTGGCGGCCCGTGCCCCGTTCATGGCCGCGTGAATATAGTAGGTGCCGGGGGCCATCCCCGCGCCGGTCCAGTTGTAGGAACCGGTATTGGCCGGGACGCTGGCGATCAGTTGCTCATCGGCCCCGGTGGCGCTCGGATCGGTGCTGGCATAGAGATTGACGGTGGGGTTGCTGGCGGACGTGTAGGTCCAGCTAATCTGCACCCCTGTGCTGGTGGGCCGGGTCAGGCGCACCCAGTCAATCTCGATGTTGTTGGGGGTGGCAATGTTCGGCATATCCAACCGCAGCCCGGCCAGGGGTTGCGCGGTCCAGGTGCCGTTGGCCCCCGGCCCACCGGCGGTCAGGTCCACGTCGTAGATCTGCCAGTTGGTCGAGGTGATGTCAATAAAACGCGAATTGCCTACCGGCACCTGCTGATGCGCGGGGAACCACCACATCACCATCGCCCCGGTCTGGCTGGCCCTCATGCGGACGCGGAGGTGAGTGTAATAGGTGGTGGGGATCGGGTGGTTGATCCCGTCATTCTCCCCCAGCCACGAATAGACCCCGTCGAAGTTGGAGTACTGGAGTTGGACCGAGGCCCCGCCCCCGGTGGTCGTGGCTTTCCAGGTGCCGCCGGTCAGATCCGGGTAGGCGGCGAAGTTGTAGGGGAAGTCGAGATCGTCCAGGCTGGTCATGTCCCAGGGATCATGCAACTGCTGGGCGGCATAGTCGTCCACTTCGGAGATGTTGATGTTGTTCGGGGCGGTCAGGGTGATCGTGTCGGTCGGCACGGCCTGGGCCGTGCTGCGTTGGGGCCACAGGGCCAGCCCCAGGGTCAGGGCCAGCACCGGGATCGTCCAGCGCCAGAGCGTCTGCGTGCGAGTAGAATTCAAGCTTCACTCCTCGATCTAGAAAGTATGCGCCCGGTCAGGGATAGCGTGATTGCTATCGTGCCATAGCCGCCTCTCAGTTTACCGAATCAGGCAGGAAATAGCAAACAACAGGTGGGGGCCAGGGGGCGGGAGGCGGGGGTCAGGGTTGGAGATGGGATGCTGTCATCCTGAACGCAATGAAGGATCTTGGCGGAGGATCCCAGACGTTGCCGAAACGAGGGCTGTTAGCTTCAGCACCACGGACCGCCACGAAGATCCTTCACTGCGTTCAGGATGACAGTTTGGGTAGATTGACTAACACCACCCCTCGCCGCCTGATCCCCGACTCCTCACCTCCTGACCCCCGACCCCCGACCCCCGCCGAAGGCTACAGCCAGCGCAAGACCCGCCCGATCAGGGGCACGCGCAGGGTGGCAAAGCGCTGTTTGTCGGCGGCGTCGAGGCCGCCGAGCAGGCGGAACCCGGCATAGAAGATGCCCGCACCGAGCAACGCCAGCCCACCGTTGATGCCCGCCCAGCCCAGCAGCGCGGACCAGTCCTGGCGCAGCGGCACGGCGGGCATCAGCAGCGCCAGGGGCAGCACCACCCCGCCCATGACGAGGCTCGCCAGCCCGACACGCCCCAGGAACGCGGTGGGAAACCGCAACCCCAGCCCGCGCTCGGCCATGATCAGCGCCGCCAGCCGGGAGCTGAACCCGGCCACCGCCATCGCCGTTGCCACCCCGACCACGCCCCAGCCGGGCACCAGCAGGAACAGGAGCGGCACGATGATCAGCGTTGCCAGCCGGGCGGTGAGGACGGCACGGTAGCGCTCGAACACGAGCAAGACCAGCATCGCGGTGCTGATGATCGATTCCCCGAACAGGCCGAGGGTGAGGATGCCAACGGCCAGGGTGATCTCGCCCAGGTTGCCGGTGTTCACATTAGCGTTGCCGCTGACCTGGAGAAAGGCCAGGATGAGAACGTTGCGGGCCAGCACGATGATCCCCACCCCGGCAGGCACCATCCCCAGGATGAGCAGCTTGCTCAGCAGCACATAGGACGTGCGGAGCGCATCCAGCCGGTTCTCGGCGTGGAGCCGGGAGAAGAGCGGCGTCTGCACCCCGGTCATCGGGGTCGAAATGGCCGACAGCACCCGCTGCACCAGATTGTAGGCCACCCCTAGTCCGGCAACGGTCAGCGCCGAGCGCGGATTAGTGCCCAGGATGAACGGAATCATGATGATCACAAAGTTCTGGCTGTAGAGGTAGACGCTGAAATTGAAGATATACATCATCGCCGAATAGGCGGAGAAGCGCCGCCAGAACGTGGCCGTGGGCGGTAGGTGGGCCAATTGCTCCGGCGAGGCGGCCCGGAGGGTGCGGGCCTGCTCCTGCCGCAGCGCCCGGAACATCATTGTCACCGACAGGATCACGGCGATCAGCGTGCCGAGCAAGAGGGCGAGGAGCAGCCCGATCACCCGCGCCCCGGCGACGGCCACCGTGCCGCCCACCACGACAAAGGCGATCCGCAGCGCCGGAATGAGCACGGCGTTGATCACGTCGAGCGTGTTGGTGATCTTTTGCCGGAAGTAGGCGTAGAGCACCTGGATCGAGCCGTCGGAGAGCGCGCCCAGCACCAGCATGACCCCGATCAGGGCGAGTAGATACGGCCCGGCCTCCGGCGAGAGCGCCCCGCTGGTGTCCACGGTGGTGTCGCCGGGCGGGGGGGGTGGCGCGAGTTGCAAGCGGGCCAGGAAGGGATCGGGCACCAAGAACAGCACGGCGATAAAGGGCAACAGGGTCAGCACTTTGATCCAGGCCACCCGGCGCAAGAAGCGGCCCAGCCCGGCCCGCCCCTCGCGGATCTCGACTTCGGGGATAAAGCGCGGCAAGGCCCGTTCGACCCCCAGGTCGGAGACAATGCCGAGCGTGCTCAACACCGCCGTGATCCCCAGGTAGACCGGGTAGCTGGTGATGTTCAGCAGCCGGATCACCACGACCGAGGCGACGAACCCCAACCCCAGCTTGAGCGGCAAGAACGCCGCGTTCCAGAACACGCCCCGCCCCGCCCGCTGCGCCACGTCCGCCCGGGGCGGAGGACTGAGGACTGAGGACTGAGGACTGAGTTCGGAGGGTTCGTCAATCATGTGTGAGGCGAGCAATGAGCAATGAGTGGTGCGTACTACGTGATATGTGACGAGCGCGGAACCGTGTTCCATTAGAGCGAGCGTAAGCCCCGGAGGGGCGACAGACAATAGCCCACGGTGCCAACCGTGGGTGTGGTACGCCTCCAAGTGTAGCCCCGGAGGGGCGACAGAGCCAACCCCCAATGCACGTCTGTCGCCCCTCCGGGGCTGGCGGCGGTAGAGG
>JBBSAN010000598.1:0-4783 GCA_038252265.1 Chloroflexia bacterium | reverse complement strand
GACCAGCGGGCCGAGGAGATAGGCCACCAGCAGGCTGGCAAGCAGCAGCACCAGGATATGCAGGAAGCGCTCGATCACCGTCCAGGCGATCACGGCTACCACTGTCCCGGCGATGATGGTCAGGAAGCGTTGCAGCCAGGGATTCAGTTCCAGAAATGTCGAACGGGCGACCGGCTCAACCGGGGGCGGCAGACTCATATTAATCTAATCGCTTTCTAAAAATTCTCTTGCAACAGAACCTGCCCCGGTCACATGGCTCTTGCAAAGTCGTTCAGTGCGGGCCAACCCCAAGCGGTCATCCTGAGCGTAGCGAAGGATCTTGGTGACGGTCCGTTGTGCTGAGGCCCCGATCGCGATCTTCTCGGACGATCGGGAGGCCCCAACAAGATCCTTCGCTACGCTCAGGATGACAGCAGGGGACTTGGCAACAGAACCTGCCCCGGTCAGTGTTCAGAAATCAGAAATCAGATTTTGTCATAGGTAAAGGTCAATGGAATCTTGGGCGTGCGCTGTGGCTACGACCGCTGCGTCCACTCTTCTGATTTCTGACTTCTGACTTCTGAACACTGACCCGCTCCGCCGCTTAACTACACAGATGCACGTTCCGGGCCAGCACCCCGCCGCCGACGGCCAGCAAGCCGAGGACGGCCAGCACCAGCCCGAGGTTACCATCTTCCCGCTGACCGGTTTCCGGCATCCCGACGCCGAGTTGCGGGCCGACATTCGAGATCGGGGGCGTGGGGGGGGTCGGCACCGGCACTGCCGTCGCGGTGGGGAAGGCGCTGCGATCCAGGACGCGCATTGCCACGACGAAATCAGCCCCGGTAACGGTCTGGCCGGAAGTGATGTTCATCGGATTAAGCTGGTAGCCCCAGTTGGCCCCGGTCTTCAGCGTCAGCCAGATCTGACCCGCTGGCACCTGCAACGTATAGGTGCCGTCGGCATCGGTGACCGTGGCGCTGAGCGTCGGGGGCGGAGGCAACTGCCGCACGCCCGTGTCCTGTCGCCCATTGGCGATGATATTGATCCCGCCCAGCGGCACCCCGTCGGAGCTGGTCACACGACCATGCACCGTCGCCACCAGCGGGACCACGGACACGGCCCCTTTCTCCCGCAGGATGAGGGTAATGCCGATCTGAGTGGACGTGGCATAGACCGTTTGTGCGGCGAAACCGTAACCAGGGGCCGTCGCCTGCACGGCAAAGGTACCGGGGCTGATGTTCATGCTCCACTGACCCTGGGCGTCGGTAGTCGCCACCGGTCCCGCCGCCACGTGGGCGGGCAAGGTGTAGAGCGTCACGGTCGCGCCGGAGACGAACTGGCCGTTGTAGTTCAGAACGTAGCCCCACAGCATTGTGGGCGCGGCCTGGGCCTGGAGGGCACCGGGAGCCACGAGGCTGCTCAAGCTCAGGAGCAATCCGCCGATGATCAGCCAGGCGACGCGCCGAGAGCGGCTGGCGCGTTGTCGTATTGTAGTAACCATAGATATAAACCTCTTTCTCAAATAATGGGCAGGATATTAATGGTGGAAGCAGCCTCGGACCAGCCGGGGCGACCGGGGTGATGGTCAGCAAAACCGTGCCGGCCCTGCGCCGGGGTTGGGAGAGCGGCGGCAGGACGAGGCTCCGGCGACCGGCTTCACGACCGGGCACCCTGGCCGAGGGGCAGCGCCAGGCAAAAGAGACTGCCGCGCCCATCCCCGGTAGGCGGTGGTCCGAAGGTTATCGCGGCGGCAAACGCGGCCTTGGAGAGATCACCCACCCAGATGCGGCCATGATGGGCCTCGATGATGTCGCGGCACATGGTCAGGCCCAGGCCGAAACCGGGGATGCTCCCGACGTTCGTGGCCCGCTCGAACCGTTCAAACACCCGGTCGCGATCCTCTGTGGGGATGCCGATCCCATAGTCGTGCACACAGAACTCCGCTTCGCCACTGGTGCGGCGCAGCGTGACCTCCACGTTGCCCCCGCCCGGGGAGTACTTGATGGCGTTGTTGATCAAGTTGCTCACTACCTGCCGCAGCCGGTCCACATCCCCCTCCACCTCGACATCTTCGGGTACCTCGACGGTCACTGTATGCGCTTCGCTGAGGGTCTGTAGAGTCATCGCGACTTCTCGGACGAGATCGGCGAGATTAAAGCGAGCCAGTTGCAAATCCACCTCGCTACCGTTGAGTTGACCGGCGCGGAGCAAATAATCCACCAGGGCCGTCAGGCGGTCGATCTGGCTGTTCGCAACATCCAGCCACCGGGCTTCTTGTGCATGCCCCGCCGCCCGCAGCCGGCGGTGCGCCAACTGGACCGTGCCTTTAATCACGGTGATCGGGGTCTTCAGTTCATGCCCCAGCGTCAGCAGGAGTTGATCCTGACGCTCATCAAGCCGGCGCTCTGCGCTGCTCTCGTTCGGGTATGACTCGACATCATTGATCTCTAGCCCCAGTGGGGCGCGCCGCACCGTGGTCCGATATTCGGGGTTGGTTTCATCGGCCAGCGCGCATCCTGCGGGGAAGGTCGCCTTCGGCACGGCCTCTGGCTGGCGAGCGGTCACCCGATCCGGAGCGCCGGGTGCGGCTGCGGCGTTATACTCATCCATGGAGGGTCTCCTTCCCACTGCTCGCCATGATCTGCCGCAACGCGGGCGGCAACGCCCGGTGAAGGTGCTCGCGGGGGAGGCAGGCGGCACCACCCTGGGCCAGCACCACAGCACAGTATTCAGGGTCGGCCCCGGCAATCAACACAATAACCAGCGGTGCCGGGTCCAGCGCCCGTAGCGCTTCCAGCGCGCCGATCCCCCCCAGCGACCAATCCAGCAAGACCAGATCAGGCCGGAGGCGGCGCGTGCAGGCCAGCAACTCGTCCTCGGTGGTCGCTTCGCCCGCGATCATCACCCCCGGCCAGGCGGTCAGGAGATCGCGGAGCAACGCCCGCACCAGCGGTAGCCCTTCGGCGATCAGCACCGACAACTGCGGCGGGGGCGAGCCGGGGATCGCCAGGTGCGGGCCACTTGCCGCGTCCCGCCGGTCCACCCGATCCTGCTCCGTTAAGCCCGCGGCGGGGGCGTGCTCCGGCTCCCGTTCGCTCATGGTGAGTATCTCGATCCGGGCGACCTGGCACCGGGTCGCCGCCCGTCCAACAGCCCATCGCTCCGCCGCACGCGGGTCTTCCAGGTGCCCCCAGGCGGGTGAGCGGCCAGCGGCAGCGGCGTAGGGTTTGCGGTAAAACATAGACGGTGTCTCATTCCTGATGTTGAACCGGGGCCGATCCGCCCCGTCCAGGTTGGGGCGCGGTAAACCGGGCCAGGCAGCGCTGCAGCGCCGGGCCGATGTCGCCGGGGAGCCGGGACAGACAGATGCCCCGGCTCCCCGCGCATTAGCGGGCACGGCGGGTTGTGGCCCGCCGGAAAGCGAGACCGAGGCCCAGGAGTAGGGCAACCAGCAGGAGGGCCGGGCTGCTCCAATCGGAGGATTCGCCGGTGCGCGGGATGGTCGGCACCGTACTCCCCGGCGTCGGCGTGATCCCCGCCCCCACTGTCGGGGTGGTCCCCACCTCTACCGTCAGGGTCGCCAGCGCCGTCGGGGTGGTCCCCACCTCCACCGTCAGGGTCGCCAGCGCTGTCGCTGTCGCCGCCGTGATCGCGGTCTCAGTCGGCAGGACGGTCTCGGTCGCCACCACAATCGCTGTAGACGTGGCTAGCGTAATTGCCGTCTCAGTCGCCAGGGCGGTCTCGGTCGCCAATGCAATCGCTGTGGCCGTCGCCGCGGGCAGCGCGGTCTCGGTCGCCACCGGGATCGCGGTCGCCGTAGCGGGCAGCGCGGTGCTTGTTGCGATCGGCTCCGGGGTGCTGGTCGGCGGCACGGGCGTGGGCCGGGGTGGTCGCGGCGTGGCCGTTGGGGTCGCCGTCGGTGGCGGCGGTGTGGCCGTCGGGGTCGTCGTGCTGGTGGGAGTCGGTGCTGCGGGGGCAGCACAGGATTGAATCTGGTTGGTGTCTAGCGTCACGGCTCCCGTCCGGGCATACAGGCCACCGTTTGAGGTAGCCCCGGTCGTGAGCGTAACAGAGGCCAGCGCCAGGATATTGCCGC
Organism: Chloroflexia bacterium; assembly: GCA_038252265.1. Taxonomy (GTDB): domain Bacteria; phylum Chloroflexota; class Chloroflexia; order QHBQ01; family JAICKM01; genus JBBSAN01. The sequence goes on along the minus strand of JBBSAN010000598.1, from coordinate 705 downwards.
TGAAGTCGGTGGTGGTGCCCAGCGTCGCGGAACTGCCGACCTGCCAGAAGATACGGCAAGCCTGCGCCCCACTAATCAACAACACGTGGGCGCTGCTTGCCGTGGTGAGGGTGCTCCCGATCTTGAAGATGAAGACGCTATTCGGGTTCCCCTGGCCGTCCAGGGTGAGTTGCCCGGTCAATTGGGCCGAAGCGGCGAAACAGTACACACCGGGGACGAGGGTGAGACCCCCCAGATTCTGGCCGGTTAAATCCTGAGTACATGCTTGCCCCACCGCATTGTTATACGCCGCAGTCACGTCCTGCTGGGCTTGCAGGGCCACGGCATCGCCAGCATGAATCAAGCCGGTCAAGATGCCCGGTGGAAAGCCGGTCACTGTTGTCCCCGGACTCACGCCCACATCGCCCACGACAGTGGTCGCTCCTGTATTCGTGAGCGTAGTGGCCGTGAGGATGCCGAAACTGGCCGCGGTACCCAGAGGCGGGAGGGTCGCGGCGTGAACTGGCGCGGCCACCAACAGCAGCACCAGCAATAGCATGGGAAGCGGTAGGTATTTTTTTAATTTCATAGTAACTATCCTTTCAGGAGGGCAGGTCCTGCGGTATACCCCGACCTACTCGAAATTCGCCCGGCAGCACTGCCTTCGGCGGCAGCCCGGCGGCCCAGGCACATTTGTGTGCCTGGGGATCGGTCCCCAGATACAAG
>JBBSAN010000597.1:0-4784 GCA_038252265.1 Chloroflexia bacterium | reverse complement strand
TTATGAGGCCCCGCCGGGGCCAGCGGGCCCGCTCCCGGCACCCCGTCGCGTCGCTGATCCGCCCTCGCGCCGCGCGGATCTTGCGCCATTGGACCCTGGCGGCGGCGGCGCGACGCCTGTGCAAAACTATTGGCCGCACCCGTAGTGCTTTTTACGCTTGACAGCAGGGCAGCCGTGTGTTATAATCACTAACTGTGTCCTGATGATCATGAGGAGGAACGATGCCGACAATCAATCAATTGGTACGCAAGGGGCGTGAGACCCGGAACAAGAAGAGCAAAGCCCCCGCGTTGCGCTTCACGCTCAATGCTTTTACCCAGCGGGTGACCGCCGGTAAGGGGTCGCCGCAGAAGCGGGGCGTCTGCACTAACGTGCGTACCCAGACCCCGAAGAAGCCGAACTCTGCGTTGCGGAAAGTCGCCCGCGTGCGGCTGAGCAACGGCATGGAAGTCACGGCCTATATCCCCGGCGAGGGCCACAACCTGCAAGAGCACTCGGTGGTGCTGATCCGTGGGGGCCGCGTCAAGGACCTCCCCGGTGTGCGCTATCACATCATCCGCGGCACGCTGGATACCCAGGGCGTCAAGGATCGCAAGAAGAGCCGCTCGCTGTATGGCGTGAAGTCGGCCAAGAACCAGAAGCCGGGGGCCGGGAAGAAGCGGTAACCCACAGGGGTGGACTTCGGCGCGAGAGCTAGTCGCAACATGAACACTGTCACGTTACGTGCTCATTTTGATGGCGAACAAATCCGGCTCGACGAGCCGTATGAGTTGCCCCCGGATGCCCCGTTACTGATCATGGTCCTGCCGTTGGACGTGACCGGTGATGCGGAAGAGCGCGACGCCTGGATGCTGGGAGCCGAACAAGCCCTGGCCCGCGCGTATAGCGACGACGAACCGGAATATACGCTGGACATGATCAGGGAGCCGAATCCGAAGTACGATGGAAAGTAAGGTCGTTATTGCAACGATTACCCAAGCCGACGGGCAACGGAAACCGCGCCCGGCCATTGTCCTTCGCCAGATGCCACCGTTCGATGATCTACTGCTCTGTGGTGTAAGCACCCAACTTCATCAAGAGGTTTCAGGCTTTGATGAGGTGATTGCGCCGGGTGATGCAGATTTTCAGGTGAGTGGGTTGCGAACCCAATCGCTGATTCGCCTGGGTTATCTGGTCGTTCTGCCCATACAACGCATCGTGGGCACAGTCGGAACCATTTCGTCCGAGCGGCATGAACGGTTGTTGAGAACGCTTAGTATGTATTTGACTGCAAAGCTGTAGCTTCAGTCGACTACCTGGCCGGAAGACAACCAGGAACCAAACGCCTTGCGTAAGCAGGGCAAGCAGTTTGTAGTCTATTCGATGGCACGCTTTGCGGCGTGCCCGCAGGTGAGGCGGTGTTGGAGCGATGGCCCCACGCCTCGTGTGAGACGGGTGATACCTGCGGTCGCCCACCAGGATGTTACGGCCAACGAGGGTGCGCTGTCCAGCCCCCGTTGCAGCACTAAAAAGCAGCGCTTATAATCCCGACAATCGAAACCCGGCTACGTATAACGCCGGCCCCTGGGCCGGTGGTTACTTGACGGTTGGTGGGCGAGATGGAAATGGGACGGCATGCGGGCCAGTGATGGCTGGCTGCCCTATTTCCATCTCCTTGTGTCTAAAAGGTTCAGGTCCGGCGCCCGCCGCCGACCCATGTTCAGGAGGAATCTGGCTTATGCCTCGTCGCGTACACTACGAGCGCCGCGATCCGGGAACGGACGCCCGCTACAACCACCCGGTGGTGGCCCGCTTCATCAACAAAATCATGATTGATGGCAAAAAGGGGGTTGCGGAACGCATCATGTACGATGCGCTGGAAATCGTGGAACGAACGACCCGCCGTCCCCCGTTGGACGTCTTTGACATCGCGATGCGTAATGCCACGCCGGTGCTGGAAGTGAAGCCGCGCCGCGTGGGTGGGGCCAACTATCAGGTGCCGGTGGAGATCAAGGGGGACCGCCGCGTCGCGCTGGCGATCCGCTGGCTGCTCCGCAGTGCCCGCTCGCGCAACGGCAAGAGCATGGCCGAGAAGCTGGCCGCCGAGATCCTGGACGCGTCGAACAACACCGGGGCGACGATCAAACGCCGCGAAGATACGCACAAAATGGCTGAGGCCAACCGCGCCTTCGCGCATTACAAATGGTAAACGAGTCATTAGTTAATAGTCGTTAGTTGTTAGTCATCGGTAGCCAGCGTTTGCTATGGCCTGGCTACGCTCCTTTCCTTCGGGGTTCATGGAACATACTAGCAACTAGGAACTAACAACTACAACTATTCAGGGGAACTTAGAAGGTGCCTAGACAATTTCCGCTAGATAAAACCCGCAATATCGGCATTATTGCCCATATCGACGCGGGGAAAACCACCACCACGGAGCGTATCCTCTTCTACACAGGCCGCATCTACAAGATCGGCGAAGTGCACGAAGGGGCCGCGACGATGGACTGGATGGAGCAGGAGCGCGAGCGCGGTATCACCATCACGGCTGCCGCGACCACCGCTACCTGGCGTGACCATCGCATTAATATCATCGACACCCCCGGCCACGTGGACTTCACCGTTGAGGTGGAGCGCTCCATGCGCGTGCTGGATGGCGGCGTTGTGGTGTTCGACTCGGTCGCTGGCGTGGAGCCGCAGTCCGAGACGGTGTGGCGGCAGGCCGATAAGTACGGAGTGCCGCGCATTTGCTTCATCAACAAGATGGACCGCACCGGGGCGAACTTCTGGCGCACCATTGACATGATCAAGGAACGCCTGGGCGCGGTGCCGGTGCCGGTGCAACTGCCGATCGGGTCCGAGAGTAGCTACCTGGGGATTATCGACCTGATGAATATGCAGGCGATCATCTACAACAACGAGGACCTGGGCAAAGACCCGCATCCGGTGGCGATCCCGGCGGAGCTGCTGGCCGAGGCGCAAGAGCACCACGATAAGATGGTCGAACTGATTGCCGAGACCGACGATGCGTTGACCATGCGCTACCTGGAAGGTGGCGAGATCAGCGTAGACGAGCTGAAGCGGGCGTTGCGAGTCGCCTGCATCAAGACCCAGCTGATCCCGATCCTGTGCGGCAGCGCGCTGAAGAACAAGGGCGTGCAGCCGATGCTGGACGCGGTGCTCGACTACCTGCCGTCGCCGCTCGACGTGCCGCCGGTGGAGGGCCTCAACCCCAGCACCGGGGAACCCGAACTCTGCCCTCCCGACGAGAAGGCACCGTTCGCGGGCCTGGTCTTCAAGATCGTGGCCGACCCCTTTGTGGGTCGTCTGGCCTACATCCGCGTCTATTCGGGCAAGCTGGAATCGGGCACCTACGCACTGAATAGTATCAAGAACAAGAAAGAGCGCGTGGGCCGCCTGCTGCTGATGCACGCCAACCACCGTGAGGATATCCAGGAAGTCTACGCGGGCGACATTGCCGCTATCGTGGGCCTCAAGGATACGTTCACCGCCGACACCCTGTGCAGCCTGGAGCATCCCATCATCCTGGAGCAAATCAGCTTCCCGGAGCCGGTGATCAGCCAGTCGATCGAGCCGAAGACCAAGGCCGATCAGGACAAAATGACCCTGGCGTTGGTCCGCCTGGCCGAAGAAGACCCGACCTTCCGCGTGCGGACGGATCAGGACAGCGGCCAGACGATCATCCAGGGCATGGGGGAACTGCACCTCGAAGTGATCACGGACCGGATGCGCCGTGAATATCGCGTGGAAGCCAATGTGGGTCGCCCCCAGGTGGCCTACCGCGAGACGATCACCCGTGAGATCACCACACGCGGTCGCTTCGTGCGCCAGACCGGTGGCCGTGGTATGTACGGCGACTGCGAAGTGAGGTTCACGCCGAACGAGCCGGGCAAGGGCTACCTCTTTGTCAACAAGGTCGTCGGCGGCACCATTCCGAAAGAGTATATCGGGCCGATTGAGAAGGGTATCCGCGAGGCGCTGGACACCGGCGGACGCGCAGGCTACCCGGTGGTGGACATCATCGCCACCTTGATCGATGGCTCGTTCCACCCGGTGGACTCGAACGAAATGGCCTTCACCATCGCCGGTTCAATGGCGCTGAAAGAAGCCGTGGAGAAGGGTCGCCCGGTCATCCTGGAACCGATTATGCGCATCGAAGTGATCACCCCGGAGCAATTCCTGGGCGATGTTATCGGCGACCTGAACAGCCGCCGCGGTCATATTGAAAGCATGGATAGCCGGGCGGGTGCCCAGGTGGTGCGCGCCTTCGTGCCGCTCGCCAATATGTTTGGCTATGTGACCGACCTCCGCTCGTCCAGCCAGGGCCGCGCCAGTTCTTCGATGGAGTTCGACCACTACCAGCAATTACCGCAAGCCCTGGCTGAAGAGCTGGTGGCAAAGGTGCGGAAGTAGTCGTCAGTCATCAGTTGTCAGTTATCAGTGGTCACAAGGAACTGATAACTGACGACGAGAACTGACTGGGAAACATTTGCCAGCGATTTGACCAACTTTGTGCAATTTGGTACAATATGAAGCCTTATCAAATCTTGTCAAATCGCGCGGCTGAATAAGCTGATAACTGATAACTAATTACTGACGACTTAATCAAAGGAGACGAAGCTGCAATGGCGAAGAAGAAGTTCGAGCGGACCAAGCCGCATGTGAACGTCGGCACGATCGGGCATGTGGACCACGGCAAGACCACCCTCACCGCCGCGATCACCAAAGTCGCCGCCTTGCTGGGCAAGGCCCAGTTTATCGCCTATGACCAGATCGACAATGCT
>JBBSAN010000596.1:0-4786 GCA_038252265.1 Chloroflexia bacterium | reverse complement strand
TCATCACTCATCGCTCATCGCTCGTCCAGTGGCGCGCTTCTTGCGCCGGAGGGGGGAGAGTGGGAGGAGGAATGATGCGACAGTGCCGATGGAGGGCGGGGATCAAACGCGGCGGGCTGCTCCTGCTGATCAGTGTGCTGGTGGGCGGCTGCATTGGCAATCCGTTCGTGGGGGTGCCGACGCCGGGGGTAACCCCGCTCCCCGCGACACCGTCCGCGCCGCCGGTCGAGCCATCCCCCACCGGGGAGCCGATCGCCACGCTGCCGCCCAGCAGCACCCCGGCGGCGACAACTCCGCTGCCTACCGCTGGCGCAACGACCGGCTGTCTTGCGCCGGGGTTGGCGCACCCCGACAGCATCGGAGATCCCTATTACCCCCAACTGGGCAACGCCGGTTACGACGCGCAGCACTATACCCTGGACCTGACGGCGGATGTGGCGGCGAACACCCTCTCGGCCACCGTGACCATGCAGGCGCAGGCGCTCAGCGAGCTACCCCGCTTTAACCTGGATTTTCACGGCTTCCAGATCAGCGCGATCACCGTAAACGGCGCAGCGGCCACCTATGCGCGGGCGGGGGACGAACTGACTGTGACCCCGGCGCAGGCGCTACCCGGTGGCGCGGCGTTCACCGTGGTGGTGAACTACCGGGGGACGCCAGAGACGGTGCTGTCGCCCGCCGTGAACATTCCGCTGGGCTGGCAACAGACGCCGACGGGGACGTATGTCGTCAGCGAACCGGCGGGAGCGGAGTCGTGGTACCCGGTGAACGACCACCCCTGCGACAAGGCGACCTACACCTTCCGCGTCACCGCCCCCAAACCCTACATCGTGGCCGCGAACGGGCAGCTACAGGACACCCGCGACAACGGCACGACGACGACCACCACCTGGGAGACGCGCGACTCCATCGCCAGCTATCTGGTGACGGTGGACATTGGCGATTTCGTCCAGCAAACGGCGCTGGGGCCGGGCGGGCTGCCGATCCGCAACCTGTTCCCCCGCACCCTGGCCGCGCAGGCCACCCAGACCTTCGCCCCCCTTGCCGACATGATCACCTTCTTCAGCAGCCGCTTCGGCCCCTACCCGTTCGAGGCCTATGGGGTGGTGGTCATTGATGCCGACCTGGGGTATGCGTTGGAGACCCAAACCCTCGCCCTGTTCGGGCGTGATATCGCCACCGGAGGCAGCCAGGCCGAGAGTGAAGTGGCCCACGAATTGTCCCACCAGTGGTTTGGTGACAGTGTGAGCGTGAAAAGCTGGAAAGATATCTGGCTGAACGAAGGTTTCGCCACCTATGCCGAGGCGCTGTGGGTGGAGCATAGCCAGGGGCAGGCCGCGCTGGATGCCCGCATCCGGGGCATCTATCGTGCCGTCAGCGCGGGACGCAGCGCGCCCCCCGGCAACCCTCCCGCGACCGATCTGTTCAACAACGGCGTCTACCTGCGCGGCGCGCTGACCCTCCATGCGCTGCGGAAAGCAGTGGGCGACGATGCCTTCTTCCGCATCCTCCAGACCTATGCCGCCCGCTACCGCTATGGGAACGCCAGCACCGACGATTTCCGCGCTGTGGCCGAAGACGTGAGCGGGCAGGATCTTCATGCCCTCTTCGACGCCTGGCTCTATGCCCCCACCATCCCGTCCCTGCCTTGACAGAGGTGTTCAGAAGTCAGAAGGCAGAAATCAGCTTTTCTAATTTCTGCCTTCATCCCCCCCTACATTGCTTGTAGGAGCAACGTGCTGCGTAGGATCAGGGATAGAGCAGCAGGAATTACGCATCACGCAACACGCCTCATGGCTCATAATCGGCTGGGGGGAGCCGCGCAGCGAGCCGCCCGTCCGCTGCCGCCCGGCGGCGACAATCTCGGCCATGATGGCGAGGGCGATTTCAGCGGGGGTTTGCGCGCCGATATCGAGGCCAATGGGGGCGAAGATGCGGCCCAATTGGGCGTCGGAGACACCGGCCTCGCGCAGTTCGGCCAGGCGCGACTCGTGTGTCGTGCGGCTGCCAATGGCCCCGATGTAGCGGGCGGGCGATTGGAGCGCAGCCTGGAGCGCAGGCTGGTCAAACTTCGGATCGTGGGTCAGGACGACGACGGCGCAGGACACATCCAACCCGATCTGGGCCAGGGCGTCGTCGGGCCACTCCACCAGGATCTGGTCGGCGGCGGGGAAGCGTTCGGGCGTCGCCAGCGTGCCCCGCGCGTCCACCACGATCACATAATAGCCGAGCATCTTCGCCAGCCGGTGCAGCGGGATCGCCACATGAACCGCGCCGATGATGATTAGGCGCGGCGGCGGCGGATATGTTTCGATGAAGATCTCGATGGGTTCGCCATCCACCTCGTAGCGCTGCGGCCCGTTGTGCCCGGCAGCCAGCCGGGCGCGGAGGTCGGCCACGATCTGGAAATCCAGCGTCGGATGGATGGTGCCGATGGGCACGCCGTCGCCCACCAGAAGCAGTTTGGCCCCGGCGCGGGGGCCGCTGATCACCGTCGCCAGGGCGGCAGGGCGGTTCTCGGTGAGCACTTGCGCCAGTTGGGAATAGATACCGGCCATCGCTGCCCCCTACCAATCTAACGGTTCGACAAACACATCGATCCGCCCGCCGCAGGACAGGCCCACGTCGGTCAGCATATCGGCGGTGATGCCGTATTGCAGCAGCACCGGGCGTCCGGTCTTGAGCACGCGCAGGGCTGCCTCGGTCACGGCCCCTTCGACGCAGCCGCCGCTGACCGACCCGGCCAGTTCGCCGCTCGATGATACCGCCAGCTTTGACCCCGCGCCACGGGGGGCCGTGCCGACCACCCGCACCACCGTGGCAATCGCCACCTGTTCCCCCGCCGCCCGCCAGCGCTTGATCGCGGGGAGGAGGTCGTTCTTGAACGTTTCGACTTCCATCGTCGTCTGCTCCGTTTCTACTCGGTTAACTGCGTGTGCAACGCGCCACTATCAAAATAGACGTTCTCCCCGGCGAATAGCTGGGCCGTCGGGTTCCAGGGGAAATGGATGATGATCTGCAACTGCACCGGGCGGCCTGTGCCCGCCAGCCCCATCCACAACCCCTGGTGGGTGCCGGTCATGTCGGCCACCTCGATCACGCCTTGCGGCCCGATCACGATATCGGTCAGGTCAAAATGCACGTCGGGAAACGCGCCCAGGAAGGTCGTGTAGAACTGGCGCGCCCCCTCGTGCCCTTCCCAGCGCTGCCCGGTCGGGATGACGTGGTAGACGCAGTCCTCGGCCAGGGTGTCAATCAACCCCTGGAGGTTGCGCTTATCCTCGGCAATCGAGTGCTTGATCCACAGGCGGCGGATCTTGTCGTACCCTTCGGGCGTCATCGGCCAGGCCAGCCGCTCCTGGATAGTGGTTTTGGGCATCTCGGTCATTGGGCTGTGCTCCTCTTCATTCCCTATCGTTTGATCGGCCCCTGAGCCGGAACCGTCACGGAAAACCGGGGCACGGTGGACGGCACCGGTGCGGGCGACGCGGGCAGGGACGCTGGCGGGGCCGGTGGCAACACCACCTGTCGCCGGTCGGGGCGGGTGTCCAGATCGACGCGGCTCAACAGCACGGCGAGGGCCTGGAGGCTGGCGAGATTGTGGATCGGCAAGAAATTGTCCACGAAGGGCAGCGCCGCCGCCATCCCTCGCGTTTGCGGCTGATAGCCAGGCAACCCCAGCAGCGGGTTGAGCCAGATCAGCCGGAACGACATCCGTTGCAGGTGGGCCAGTTCGGCAGCGAGCAAGGACGGATCGCCCCGGTCCCAACCGTCGCTGATGATGCAGACCACCGCCCCCTGGCCGAGCACCCGCCGCGCCCAGGTGGTGTTGAACGCCCGCAACGCCTCGCCGGTGCGCGTGCCACCCGACCAATCGATCACCTCGCGGCCCACGTCGGCCAATGCCTGGTCCACGCTGCGGGCGCGCAAGAGCCGGGTGATCCGGGTCAGCCGCGTGCCGAAGACGAACACCTCGGCATGGCTCACCTCGCGCCGCAGGAAGTGCAGGAAGTGGAGCAACATGCGGGTGTAGGAGGCCATCGAGCCGCTGATATCGCAGAGCAGCACCAGGGGTCGGGGCTTTTGCCGGGGGCCGCGCCGCGCCAGGGTATAGGGTATGCCTTCGGTCCGCATCGCCCGCCGCAGGGTACGCGGGAAGTCGAGCCGCCGCCCGCGCCGGGCTGCCGCCAGCCGCCGCGTGCGCCGCAGCCCCGGCGTCCATTCCCAGCCCGCCAGCATCAATTTGGCCGCCGTCAACTCCTCGTCGGTGAAGCGGGCGAAGTCGAGCGTCCGCAGCCGCTCCTGCGTGCTGTAGAGCAGGGCGCGCTGCAATGCCTCGTCAGGGGGCACATCGCTGCCGCCTTCGTCGGCGTCCCCGCCGTCGGCCAGGGTGCTACGCTCGATCAGCGGCATCGTTCGCGGGGCGGGGACCGCATCCGGCGACTCGGCAGCGATTTCGGTGGTGGATTGCGCCGAGGGCTGCAGCGAGCCGCTGTCGGAGGGAATCATAATCTGCCGGGTGCGGCCCCAGAACTGGCGGAAGGTCAGGTCGAAGCGCGGCAGGTCATCGTGGCGGGCACAGAGCAGCGCCCGCGCCGCAAAGTAGACTCCCTCCCGGTCCCCCAAATCCAGCAGCGGCAACACCCGCAACAGGTCGCGCATCTGCCCGGCGGTCGTCTCCATCCCGTTGCGCCGCAACAGCCGCCCAAACTCCATCCAGCGCCGCGCCAGCCGGTCACCGAGAGTGCTGAGTGCTGAGTGCTGAGTGCTGAGTGCTGAGTTGTGG
>JBBSAN010000595.1:0-4790 GCA_038252265.1 Chloroflexia bacterium | reverse complement strand
GGTGCGGTCGGCGGGCGGGGCGGGAGGCGGGGCAGCAGGCAAGTCCGCGCCTACCCCTTCGCCCGTTTCGGCCCGCGCCGCTTCGCCACCCGATCGCCAGTCGGTTGGATCATCGGCCCAGCCAGCGCCGGGGCTGGTCAGGTCGCGGCTGTCGGCTCCTGGCGGGCGCACATCCGGCCCGCCCTCGCTCACTGCTGCCACATCACCACCTCCACTGGGGGCCGCCTCCGACTCCGGGACCGCCCCCGCTAGCCCGCGCTCGGCGGGGTCAGACCGGGTGGCGTCGCCCCCGGAACGCCACGCGGAGAGATCCGCATCCTCGTTGGTCAGGCCGCGACTCGCCACGGCGGGATCCCCACTTTCGCCGCGCACGTCTGGTCCCCCCTCGGTCAGGGCGGCTACGTCACCGACGACCGCCGGGTCTGCCGCCGGGGCAAGCGCGGGCGCGTCGAAGCTGCGGTCCACAGGCGGCGGTGGGGTGGGGGCAGGAGCGGGGGTGAGAGACGGGGCGGATGGGGGAACAGGCGGCACCTGGGCAACGAGGGGGATCATGGGCGCAGTGTCCACGGTCATAGGGCTGGGAACAGGGACGGGCGTGGCGGCGGCGTTGCCGGGATAGGTGCGCACGTCATAGGCGTTGCTGGTTTCGAGAGCGTCCACGATCTGCTGCGCCTGCTCCGAGGAGGTGGGCGTCAGGGTCATCAACACCCGCCCGGCCTGGACATGCTCCTGGTAGGTAGCGGCGTCTTCTTCGGGGATGCCCAGGCCTAGCAGCGCCCCCAGGATGCCGCCCCCCGCCGCACCGACGACCAACCCGGCCAGCATGTTGGTCAAGATCCCGGTGCCCAGGATCGGCCCGATACCGGGCACAAGCAAGGCCAGCAACCCGCTCGCCAGCCCGCCGACCACCCCGCCAATTGTGGCCCCCGCTGCCGCTCCGCTGACGACGTTCGATCCCGTGTCCCCTTCCAGCAGCACCGCAGGATGGCCTTCCAGTGCTTCGGCATCGGCCCGGTCGGCATCACGCACGACCAGCGAGACATCCTCGCGGCGCAGGCCGGTACGCCGCAACGTCTCCAGGCCATATTCGGCGTCCGCCAGGTTCTCAAAAACGGCGACGATTGTCGGGGTTCCCTCACCCGGCCTATGCGCGGCGTCCATGCACGTTCCTCCGTGGTGCTCTGGCGCGTTCCTGCTCGTGCGGCGCGCCGGGCGGTAGAGAGGCTGTCTGCAACTTCCATGCCTCCAAAGAAAGCAGCGCGGATGGAAAATAGCAGCAATTGTATGAAGGCATCACTGATGGGATATGTCGTCAGAAGAGGGCGTCCCTGGCAGGAGGTAGAGGGATGCGGTACAATACAGGTATGGAGAATCCTGCCTCGCGCCGCCCCCTGATCTACCTGCGCAACGTCACCAAGATCTACCCGATGGGGAGCCGCCAGTATACGGCCCTGCGCGGCGTGTCGGTGACGTTCCACGCGGGCGAGTTCACCGCCGTGGTCGGGCCGAGCGGCAGTGGCAAGTCCACCATCCTGAATATGATCACCGGCATTGATCGCCCAACCAGCGGCGAGGTGATCGTGGGCCGCGACCCGATCTACCAGTTTAGCGAAAACGCCCTGGCCCGCTGGCGGGGGTCCAATGTCGGTATCGTGTTCCAGTTTTTCCAGCTCTTGCCCACGCTGACCGCGCTGGAAAACGTGATGCTGCCGATGGATTTCCTGGGGGTGCAGGGGCAGCGGCGCGAACGGGCACTGGCGCTGTTGCACCGGGTGGGCCTCGCCACCCATGCCAGCCACCTGCCCAGCGAGCTATCGGGCGGCGAACAGCAGCGCGTCGCCATCGCCCGCGCCCTGGCGAACGACCCGCCGATCCTCATCGCCGACGAGCCGACCGGCAATCTCGACTCGGCCACCGGGGAGCGGGTGTTCCGGCTACTGGCCGAACTGAGCCGCCAGGGCAAACTGGTCATTTTTGTGACCCACGATCCGCTGCTGGCCGAACATGCCGAGCGCGTGATCCGCGTGCAAGACGGGCTGATCGTTGCCGACCAGCACCGTGCCGCTCCCCTCCCCACCGAAAACGCCAGGAGCACCGAGGTCAGCCGGTGACCTCGGTGCTCGCCTAATAGCGACCGCTGGGATTAGCTGCGGACGCCGCGATCCTGGCGGGTGCCCGCCTCATCGCCCGTGGCGCTGCTGCCCATCGAGCCGCCGCTGCTGCCCAGCGTGCCAGCCGGGGGCATCCCCTGCGCTGCCGCGCTGCTCTGGCTGTTCGGCCCGCTCGATCCGGCCTTGCCGGTCAGCGTGCGGGCACTGTCATGGATGTTGTCGGCGGCTTGCTCGATATCCACGCCCGCCGCGCTGGCGGCCCGCTGCATCTGGGCGCGGGTAATGTGGTCGGGGTTGCCGTGGTCGTTGTCCGGTTCACCACAGCCACAACTCATACACATCGTCAGACCTCCTCGTCTCGTTAGGTATCATTGGGGCGTTGCCCGATGCGGCAACACATACTAACGGGAGCAAGAACCGGACCAGATCGGGAAGAAACCGATGCCCCCACCCCTGACCCCATCGCCCCTGACCCCTCGCCCCGGCCCTTTGCAGACGGCGGGCTGGCGTGGTATAGTGAAGACCTATACACCGAGGAGGTACACCTGATGACCGATGAACGAACAACCCCCGACGAGGGCGGTTTGACCCTTAGCGCCGGGATGCTCCAGCCCTATCTAACCTTTGGCCCTTACACCACGTTGCAGGAGGCTGCGGCGCGGCTGAGCCGCAACCCGGTAGGCGTGATCATGGACGAGGCGGGGCAGCCCGTCACCGTGGTGGTCCGCGAGACGCTGCTGGCCCTGCTGGGTGGGGGGAAAGACGCCGACCGCGCCCACGGCAAAATGGGGGCGCGGCAGCAGGCGCGAGAACGCCACGAAGGAACGAGCAATACCAGCACCCTGGTCAGCCTGCGCGAGGATCTACCCCCCCTGGTGACCGCCGCAGTGGGGACCGACCTGGCCGACCTGGCCGCCCAGGTACGCACCGGGGGTGCCGTGGGCGTGCTGGCGACCCAGGACGGCAAAGGGACCGGGGTGCTGCTCAGTCGGAGCCTGCTCCGGCGGGTGCCCGATCCAGCCCCCACCGAAGCCGAAGAGGCCGCGCCTGCCCCCGCGCCCGTGAACAGCCCCAACGAAGCAGCCGCTCCGGCATAAAAGACGCCGCAGGACGGAGGCCCGTCCTGCGGCGTGTTCATCTACCCCAGCCCAATCTTACGGAGTCCGGGCGCTCTCCTCGACCTCGCTGACCAGCATATAGCCGATGCCGGGGCGGGTCAGCACATAGCGGGGGTGTTCGGGGTCGTCCTCGATCTTGCGGCGCACCCGGCTGACATAGAGCCGCACATGCTGCAACTCGTCCCGGTATTCCGGCCCCCAGACCGCGTTTAGCAGGGCGTCGGACACCACCACCTTGCCCGCGTGCTGCGCCAGGTGGGCCAGCAGGCGGTACTCGGTTGGGCTGAGGTCCACCGGCTGCCCCCGCCGCTTGACCAGGTGCTGGCTGAAATCGATCTCCAGATCGCCCACCGCAAAGCGTGGCACTGTAGGGGGCAAAAGGGTCATACTGCGCGGGGCGCGGCGTAACACCGCCCGCACCCGCGCCAGCAATTCGGGTGGCCCGAACGGCTTGACCAGATAATCGTCCGCGCCCACATCCAGCCCGCGCACCTTGTCGTGCTCTTCGGCCTTGGCCGTCAGCATGATGATCGGCACGTCGGAGAATTCGCGGATGCGGGCACAGGCGGCGAACCCATCGAGGACCGGCAGGTTGAGGTCGAGCAGGATCAGGTCGAGCGGCACTGCCGCCGCCTGCTGCACGGCGGTCGCGCCATCGGCGGCGCTCAACACCTTATAACCCGCGCCTTCCAGGTTCAGGCTGATCCAGCGCACATAGCGCGCCTCATCATCGACCACCAGGATCGTTTGCGGGATCTCTTGTCCGGCCATACGTCACCAGAGAATTGTTCACAGCAAGCAGCCGCCGCAGCCCACCGCGCCGGTAAACGAAACCGCCTCTGGCAGGGCCAGGAGGCGGCGAACCAGGCGACAGCGCCGGGTCAGGCAATCGCCCGCACGGTGAACTCCATAATCCCCACCGGTGCCTGCACGCGCACCACCTCACCCACCCGCTTGCCCATCAGGGCCGCGCCAATGGGCGATTCGTTGGAGATTTTCCGCATCCGCGCGTTGACCTCGGCAGGGCCGACGATGGTATAGGTCTCTTCCACCCCATCTTCGTCCAGCACGGTTACCTTGCGCCCGATGGTCACATTGTCGGCGACGCCTTGCGGATCAATCAACTCCGCATGGCGAAGCTGGTATTCCAGGCGACGGATCGTGCCTTCTAGAAAGCCCTGCTCGCGCTTGGCATCTTCATACTCACCGCTCTCGCTGATATCGCCGTCGTCTTTCGCGCTGCGAATCCGCTCGGCCACTTCCTGGCGGCGGTCGGTACGGAGGCGCTCCAACTCGATCTCCAGCTCCAACTTGCGCTCGGCTGTCATGTAAACAATTGCGTCGTTCATACCCGTTCTCCATCTACCCGTAGGTTAATGCCATATTATACACTATTGGTCAGGCGTATGCAATCGGTAGATTTGAGATCCATTCATAACTCTGGTAAGCCGCCATGACGCTGTAACAAGGCCTGGATCGGTGGCGGCAGGTCGCCTTCTGTCTGCTGATACTCGGCGAGCAGCGCCGCCGTGGTCAGCATCTCGAGGACCCGGGCCAGCCC
>JBBSAN010000594.1:0-4816 GCA_038252265.1 Chloroflexia bacterium | reverse complement strand
GGGGTATTGACGATCGTCCATTGTTGGCCGTCCCAATGTTGCAGGAACGACCGGTACCCGCCGTTCGGGTAGTCGCGGAACCAGCCGGTGACCCAGACATCGTCGCTGGCGACCGCCGCGACACCGGTGATGACGTTGTCGTGTGTGCCGATATTGGGGCTGGGGACCACGCTCCAGGCCGTGCCGTTCCAGTGCTCGAATAGCGAGTGGAGAGCCATGTCGCTCAACATATACGACGTGCCGACGGCCCAGACATCGGTCGAGGAGATGGCCGCCACCGCCACCAGTTCGTTGTAGCGGTCGCCCACATTCGGGCTGGGGATAACCGTCCAGGCCGTGCCATCCCAATGCTCGGTGAGGGTGGCGCTCGCCAGACTCCCGAACAGAAAACCGGCGCTGCCGATGGCCCACACGTCATTGGCGGCTACCGGGGCCAGGGCGAAGAGGTTGCTGTAATCACCGGGAGGTGGGGCGCTGGGACTCACGTTCCAGGCGCTGCCGTCCCAACGCTCGATCAGAGGGGCGGACGACCCAGGGAGGTTCGTGCCGACGGTCCAGATGTCGTTGGCGGTGACCGCTTTGATGTCGGATAGGTGGTTGGTGCCTGCCGGGCTGGGGACGGCGCGCCAGGCCAGCCCGCAGGCCGGGGTATTCGTCGGGGACGGGGTAATAGTGGGCGGAAAGGGCGAGGGGGTAAATCGTGGCGCAAGCGTCCCGGCGCGGATCGGCGCGGCGGGTGGGGCCATTCCCGATTGGCTAGGCTGGGATGCGGCGCTGGGCTGCCCCGTGGCGAACAAGACAGCCAGCAGTGCGATCGGCATCAGTGCGTGCAGTCCCAGCCGGATCCTTTTGTTTTCTTGACCCGGTGTGTGCAGCATAGTGATCTCCTCTCTATTCCCCTGCGCGCCTGTCGCATAGGGACACGGATCAGGTGCCAGATCCGCCTGATTCCGGCAGAGTCCGCCCAGAGCCGTGACGACAAAACTCCTGCCCAGAGTCTAGCACATTATTGGGCCGCTGGGAAGGATCTTCCGCTAGAACAACCTGGACATTTACCTGGACAAAGTGTTGGCCCAGGTTGAGGACAAATACTTACCCCTTCCGTAGTAGACGCTTTCCATCCAGCGACTCCTGCCCCCGCCCAGGTCGGCGGCGTATAATGAGGATCACGCTTGGACAGAAGGACGTGATCGAATGCTGCTGACCCTGACCACCACCCATACCCCGGCCACCGACCTGGGCTACTTGCTGCACAAGAACCCGGCGCGGCCCCAGACGTTTCCGCTCACCTTTGGGCAGGCGCATGTATTTTACCCGGAGGTCAGCGAGGCGTGCTGCACAGCGGCCTTGCTGCTCGACGTAGACCCGGTCGGGTTGATCCGCCGCCCGCAGGGTGGCGGCGGGGAGGGCTTCGCGCTGGAGCAGTATGTCAACGACCGGCCCTATGTCGCCTCGTCGTTCCTGAGC
This sequence comes from Chloroflexia bacterium, assembly GCA_038252265.1. GTDB lineage: Bacteria > Chloroflexota > Chloroflexia > QHBQ01 > JAICKM01 > JBBSAN01. Next base: position 3,349 of record JBBSAN010000594.1, on the reverse strand, counting down.
GTGGCCCTGGCCCAGGTGTTCGGCACGGCCCTGGGGCACAGCAAGGATCGGCCCGATCTAGCGGCCACACCCTTGCCGTTGGAAGCGACAGTTGCGGTGGTGACCTGCCGGGGTGGGGCGGACTTGCTGCGGCGGCTGTTTGAGCCGCTGGGGTACACGTTGACCCTCACCCAACACGCCCTGGACCCGCAGTTCCCCGAGTGGGGCAACAGCCCCTATTTCTCGCTGGGGTTGCAGGCGACCACGCGGCTGCGCGACCTGCTGTCGCACCTCTACGTGCTCTTGCCGGTGCTGGACGATGCCAAGCATTACTGGGTAGGCGAGGCCGAAGTCGAGAAACTGCTGCGTCACGGCGCGGGCTGGCTGGCCGTCCACCCCGAACGGGCGCTGATCGCCCGGCGCTACCTGAAGCACCAGCCCAGCCTGACCAGCACGGCGCTGGCCCGGCGGGTGGCCGAAGAGTCGCCGGAACTGGTAGATGAGGAGTCGCCAGAGGCGGAACCCGAAACCGCGCCGTCCGTCGCCGCAGATGCCGGGGCCGAAGAACGCCGGAGCCTGCATGAGCAGCGGTTGGGCGCAGTCGTGGAAGTGCTGAAGGCGGTGGGGGCGCACCGGGTGCTGGACCTGGGCTGTGGCGAGGGGCGGCTACTCAAGCGGCTGCTGGCCGATCCGGCCTTCACGGCGATCACCGGGATGGATGTCGCGCATCGCGCCCTGGAGATCGCGGGGGAGCGGCTGCACCTGGACCGGCTGTCCAAGCGGCAGCGGGCGCGAATTCAACTGCTGCACGGCTCGCTGATCTACCGCGATACCCGGCTGGCGGGCTATGATGCGGCAGCGGTAGTCGAGGTGATCGAGCACCTGGACCCGCCCCGGCTGGCCGCCTTCGAGCAGGTGGTGTTCGAGTTCACCCGCCCTGGCCTGGTAGCGCTGACCACGCCAAATGCCGAGTACAACGCCTATATGTCGTAGACCTCAGCGACCCGTCCAGCGAGGCCGCCGTCGCCTGGTGGGAGGCGATGACCGGGCGGGGCGGCGAGGGCATGGTGGTCAAGCCGTGGGACTTCATTACGACGGGGCAGCGGGGCATCGTCCAACCGGCGGTGAAGTGCCGAAGGCGCGAGTACCTGCGGATCATCTACGGGCCGGAGTACACCCTGCCCGCCAACCTGGACCGGTTGCGGAAGCGTGGGCTGGGGGCGAAGCGGGCACTGGCCCTGCGCGAGTTCGCCTTGGGCATCGAGGCACTGGAGCGTTTCACGCGGGGCGAGCCGTTGCGCCGGGTCCACGAGTGTGTGTTCGGCGTGCTGGCCCTGGAAAGCGAGCCGGTGGACCCCCGTCTGTGAGTGATGTCTTGGGCACGCGCTGAGTGGGTTACTCCTGCAAGGGTCTTCCCAAGCCTGGCGCTTTCTGATTGGAGTAGCATCGAAGCATGACACCCCCTCTTTCTGCTCGCGCCAGCAATCCTCCTCCCAATAGTGCATAGGTTGGAGATGTTGGTGGTGTTAAGCCAAACGCCCAGAACCCTAAAGAGGTTCTGGGCGTTTGGGAAACAGTGCTTATTCCGTCCGAAGCAGCGCCAACAATTACGGGGCTTGTGTGAAGCCTGCCTGGGTGAAATGATGATCAAAGGTATAGGCCATGCCAATGTTGAGTTGCTGCATCACGATAAAGGAAATGCAGTCCGTCAGCGAGTACTGCTTGTCGTGATGACGCTCGAAGAACTGCCAGCCTGCATAGAAGAGTGCTTCATCTATATGGATTAGTTGGAGGGAAGAACTCTGCAACAGGTTCGTGCCGACCTGAACCGCCTTGGCATGATAGCCCCGGTTGTTGAAGAAGGTCACTGTTTCATCAAAAACATAGGTGGTGGTAACCAGTGATGGGAGCCGCTCGGCAACACTACGCCAATGGGCCAACGCAGCCTGGTGATTCTGATCATGCGCCAGTTCCAGGGCCAGCAGGTAACTGGTATCGAGGAAGACCGCCATCAGGGTTGATACAGGTAATCGTCGTGATGCACCGAGGCGTCCTCTAATTCCAGGTCGAGCGGCTCGGCACCCAAAGCAAGAATTGAATCGTGGTCAGTGACGGGCACAATGACCAGGATCCCCTGCTCCTGCCGGATCTCAACCTCCTCCACCCCCTCTAACAGCCTCTTTGGGATCAACAACCCGTCTGCCGTCACTTTGGTTCGCATCTGACCACTCCGTTCAATAACTTCATACCCAGACAATAACTTCATACCCTGATCTCTACTCTCAATTATAACATGCTCTGCCCAGGAGTGCTTGAGTTCGGCCTGCGAAAATTGAGGATGGTGAAGAATGCAGCATGCGCGGCGCGGAGGCAAGCCGCAACCTGGACATCATTTGCGGTCGAGAGATACTTTCGGCTGTGGAAGCGACTGATCCCCTGATGTGGTAGGGCACTACAAGCGTCTCCACCGCGCACAACTGGGATCATTCGGCGCGGCCTTGAGCCAGTCGCGCCCGCACCGGGGCAACCGTTTCCGTCCCATAAATCAGTTCCGCCCAGCGTAGCCGCGCTTCTTGTTCGGGGAGATCGGAATGCCGGGCGCGGAATTGTTGCCAGGCCAGTCGGCGCGCACTGCCGGTTAAGCGGTTCATGATCTGTAAGCGGCGCGCGGGGGTAAAGGCGCGCACCCCGGCGATGAGGACCGCTTCGGCTTCAGGGCTGGTATCCGTGCTTTGGGTTCGGTAGCTCATACTCGGATCTTACGGGCTTTCTCGATGAGAGTCAACCCCTCAATATTGGCACTGCGTGGGGACCAACCCCAATAGTGTGACGCGAGCACTCCAGCAGAAACAGAGAAGCCATCCTTCACAAGGGCTGGCTTCTCTGTTTCTGCTGGAAGCGGCCTACCGTTTGCTGGGCGTCTGGCAGCCGGGGAAGAAGGCGTTCGCGGCGATCTTGCTCATCTGCCCCCGCGTGGCGTTGTTGTTCGGACGGAAGTAGGGGCGATTGCCCGGTGCCACGCATGGCTCGAACGGCCCGCCACAGAGATAACCGCCGACGATGCCCCGGCTGGCAATGCGCTCCACATACACATAGAAGGTGCTGCCGGGGACCACGTCCTGGAAGGTCTGGATGGTCGGCGTTTCGGTCCAGCCTGCCGCCCCGCTGGTGATCTTTGCGAGCTGGCCGCGGGTCACATTGTTGTTGGGCCGGAAGTAGGGGCGATTGGTTGGACCGACACACGGCTCGAACGGGCCGCCGCAGGGATAGCCCCCGATGATGCCGCGGCTGGAGAGCCGCTCGATCCAGAGCCAGAACGTGCTGCCGGACGGCACATCCTCAAACGTCTGCTGGGTGGAAGGCACCGCGT
>JBBSAN010000593.1:0-4840 GCA_038252265.1 Chloroflexia bacterium | reverse complement strand
CTCACCGCTAAAACGGCGGGTTGCGCCCCCCCCGCTTGGACCCACGCCGCCACAAACCACCCCCAAACCAGCTTACTGCGGGGGGAGGGTGCGGGGGCACTCCAGACCCCCCTAACCCTCCCCCCTAACCCTCCCCTATAAGACTCCCCCCTAAGGCTCCCCCTAAACCCTCCCCCCTAAGGCTCCCCGTAACCCTCCCCCTGCCTATCACCCACGCAAGCAGGCAGAAACCAGAAAGCAGCAGCAGACGGGGAGCATTAAACTTCCGTATTGGCCGAGATTTAGGAAAGAAGAAGAAGGTGCTGGATCGCTCACGCGGACGATCCAGCACGGGGGTAGTCGCCTATACAGGACCGAGTGAAGGTTCAACCATAGCAACAGAGCAGAGGAACAACCGGACCACAGCAAGTACCCGCTACGATACACCAGTCTTTATCCCCGATCTTCGCGGGCAAATTCGACCAGGTGCTTTAAGCAGATGCGGGATTGGAGCTATGGGATATGTAACACAGTGGGGATCGTTAAAGATCGATATTCACTCGCTGCGGATCTTCCGCTCCACCCTCATGCGACCGTATAATACAAATAACCAAAAGGACTCCTGATGCCGCTACCCTTCCATCCGCTCGATACCCTGACCTTCGACGGCTCCTGTGACCCAAATCCCGGGGGGCGGTTGGGCTGGGGCTGGGTCCTGCAATGGGCCACGGGAGCCACAACAACCGGCCAGGAGGCCCACGCCCCCACCCCCCAGAATACCGTCAATATCGCGGAATACCAGGGCCTACTCGCCGGGTTGCGGGCGTACCTGACGGCCGGGGGACAAGGTCCCCTCCTGGTTCAAGGCGACAGCCAACTGATCATCTATCAGATGGAAGGTCGGTACAGCGTCCGCCAGCCCACCCTCGCAGCACTACACACGACCGCACAGACACTCTGCACCCAGATCAGCGGCGGAGTGCGCTGGCGGTGGATGCGGCGGAGTGAGAACACCGCCGCCGACTTGCTGGCGCGGGGTGCCGATCCCACGGCCATCCCGGCGCGAACGCTGCTGGCGATCACGCCACCTCCCGTCCAACTCCCGCCCCCCCTCCAGACCGCAATCGACCGCTTAAATGTCCACCCCGCCCCTGGCTTCGGCGACCTGGCCCACTTACGCGTTGGGGGCCGCGATGCGCTCTCCGACTGGCCGTTAGCCCAGCTCCAGGCATACGCGGGCGGGCCCGCTGCCGCCACCGTGCAGGCCGCCTTTCCCGACGCTGCCACCGTGCAGGCCGCCGTCCTGCGCTGGGCCTTGCGCGGCCTGGCCCTCGAACTGGCGATCCAAAAAGGGCACGTCGACCTGGAGATCCAGACGCGGGCCCACCGGACTTCCCCCCACCCTCCGGATGTCCCGCCGCGTTAGCTCAACTCGCACCCACGGTGGCTGTCCCGCCCCCGGCGCGACCCCATCCGCCTCGATAGCCTCTCCTATACGTCACACCGTCCAGGCGCAAACATCAAGCTGGCCCCAATCCCCGACTCGCTGCATCCCGCCCCCTACCACGAGGCCCACGGAGTCCCCAGGGTTTCTTCGCCACCCACGGAATTCCAGTTGACAACCAGATGCTCCGGCCCAACCCCGCACCCCGTCCTCCTGGCCCGCCGCCCTCAACCGGCCAGCGGCCCGGCCTCTTTCCATGCCAGGGAACTCGCCGGCGACAGAGGCTCCGGGGGCCAGGGCCCGCGATCTTTACCGAGCAGCGTCTGCAACGCGGGACTCAGCACATTCAGACGGACCAGCGCCGGTTCGCTCCGCTGCCCAATAGCGACCGTCGCGCGGGTCTGCTCCAGCGCGGCGCGCAGCGTGGTGACCACCTGCGCGCTGGCCGTGCGTTGCTGCTGCGTCGCCAGATGGATCGTTGCGGCCAGGTGGGTCGTCTGTTCGACAGCGGCAATGACTTCCTCATTCGCCACGCTGCTCTGCTGGGCCAGCACCTGCCCGCGATCCGCTTCCTTGAGTCCTTCTTCGGTCGCCATCACCGCCGCCGCCGTCGCCGCCTGAAGCTGGGCGAGAATCGCCTGCGCCGCGCGGGTCGCCCCCTGGCTGCGTTGCGCCAGCTTTTTGACCTCGCCCGCGACGACCGCAAAGCGCTGGCCGTCTTCGCCCGCAGCGGCACTCTCCACCGCGGCGTTCAAGGCCAGAATATGGGTCCGCGCGGCGATCGCGCTCAAGGGCGTGACGATCGCTTCCACCCGCTGCATCTCGCCGGAGAGCGCGAGGATCCGGGCGATAATATCATCGACCCGGCCCCGGATCAGCCCCATCCCGATCAGGCTATCGCGCACCGTCCCCTGCCCCTGATTGGCACTGGTCAGCGCCTGCACCACCGCCACCGCAACACTCTCCGTGGCCGCCGCAATTTGCGTGGCCGTCTGGGCGAGCTCCTCGACCGTGACGGTTACCTGCGCCAGCGCGGTCGCCTGATCCTGGGCCCCGTCCATCTGCTGCGCTCCCACTACGGCCAGAATCTGGGTCGCCTCCTGGAGTTCGCGGGCGGTGGTTTGCACACGCTGCTGGAGCGCTTGATCCAGCACCTGGCGGCCGGTTGCCAGATCCGCTAGCGCGACCAGTTCTGGGAGTTCGGTCCAGCCCGCAGAGGCGGCGGGCGGCCCCGCGCTCAGGGTCTGCAGGATGTGGCGGAGGTACCGACGGAGGGGATACAGGCTGCCGCCTAGCCCCCCACCCAGCGCAGCCAGCGCCAGCGCGCCCAACCCCAGCACCAGCCCCTGATCGGGGTGTCCAAGGGCCACACCGGTTTCAATCACCTGCCCCAGCAAGGCGGTCAGTGCCACAATACAGACCCCGGCGATCCCACTGCCACCAGCCAGGGGCCAGAGAAACGACAGGGGCGCGCGCGGGGCGCGCGCCGACAACGGAGTGCTTTGCATCGACTCCCCTCCCCCGGCCTCAGCGCCGGACGGTACGATAGAAGGAACAGCGATCGATCAGGAAGGCAGCCAACTCACGGCTGGCTTCTGCTTTATTATACGGGGTCGCGCACCCGATAGAGCGGGAGCACGGGAGGGTCCACAAGGACACGTTGCCCCGGAGCCACCAAGGATGCGGCGTTTCACCAGGCGAATGGTACAGCCCGTCGGGCTTGGGGGCCGCCGCTCAACTCGCGGGGCGGGGCGGGCCAGCGGCATTCGGGTCATCAACCAAGCGGGGGGACGGAGCGACCATTTACGGCGGCCATACACGTTTGAGCCAGGCGTCCAACACCACGGGCAGCGCGATCCGCGCCAACCTGGGGCCTCGCCCCAATCCGCTCCGCCGCCCGCCGGGGCCTGATCCCTCCGCGCGGAATCAGGGTTTTCTTCGCCGCCCCGGATCGTTGCGGGCCACCCTAATCTATGCGGGCGGCCCGGCAGGATCCTATTCCTCTTTCGCCGTCAGTTCCTCTTGCCATTGCTTCAACCAGGCCATCGCCTCCGCGAAGCGTGCCGTCGGCAGGTTCTTATAGCCGGTGACGTTGAACCGACGGTAGAGTTCGCCATAGACGCGCTGGTAAGCGTTCGGCGTCCCCTGCCCTTCCAGGGCGTTCGCCACGGTCTTCACGGCCCCGGCGATCTCCAGCGCCTGGGCATCGCTGATGACAGCCGCTCCACCGACGTGCAGTTCCAGCGCCGTGAGTCGCTGGTCATGGCTCGCCAGGTCCGCGTGGACCTTGCGGACGTGGCCGCGCATGTAGTCGGCCATCGTATTGTGCCGCCGCTCCAGCTCGACCTGCTGGCGCGCGATCTCCACGACGGCCTCGGCGATAGCCAGGGCCTGCTCCGCGCCCGTCGCCGGGGCGGGCGGGGCCTGCGGTAGCACCTGGCCTTTGAAATGCTCCCACAGCACCCGAAAGCACTCGGCGCGGTAACGGGTGACTTTCTCCTGTAGCGCAGGCTTCACCCGCGAGGCGCTGACCCCGAACAACCAACCGGGCAGCATATCGAGGGGCAGGGCAATGACCGTAGAGGTGCCGGTCGGTGACGCCGTGTTTGTTATAAACACGGCGGCGATCGCCGCGGTCAGCACCGGGTCACGGCGGGTGCGCTGTAACTGGCTCGACCAGGCCAGCCCCAGGTTCTCGCAAATCGGGCGTAGCGGCACCAGAATCTTGCCGTCCGCCAAGAGCGCCGCCACCAGCTTATCGCCATAAAAATTCACTATCTCCTCGCGCACTGGCACCAGCGCCCGCGAAGAATCCTCAGCGTCCATGACCCCTCCTTCCTGGGACGGCACCAGCGGCCGCACCGTCCCAGGCCGCGATCCCGCCCCGATTCCCGGCCTACCCGCAGAAGCGGCGGTCCCGCATCAGCGCCAGGCGACCTGCCGTTCCACCCCCCGGTAGGAAACTGATCCGCAGCGGCGTGCGGTCGCCCAGCGGCATCGCCTCAATATACCCGACTTCCCCCGCCCCTGGCAAGCGCCCCCAACCCGCCGCGCAGCCGGAAGGCAAGGCCCCCGCCACCCGGCGCGATCCGGCCGTCCCGACGCGGTCGTCCATTGCCCAGACCAGCGCCCCCAGCAGGGCGGTCAGCCAGGGACCCGATCCGTGCATCCGAACAGCGCTGGTCCCATTTTGACCCAATTTGCCCCCAATATTTCCGCCCTGCTTCCGGTATCCATCATGTCTGCTTTACTTCCCAAAAACGTCGGCACCGTCGATCGCGCTGCTCGGGCTCTCCTGGGCATCGGTCTGCTGGCGATCGCCTTTACCGGTCCGCAAACGGCGTGGGGCTATCTCGGATTCATTCCGCTGTTCACGGCGGCCTTCGGCACGTGCCCGCTGTACACGCTGCTCGGCTT
>JBBSAN010000592.1:0-4844 GCA_038252265.1 Chloroflexia bacterium | reverse complement strand
CAGAACGTGGCCGAGGGAGCCGGGAACGTCGCCCAGGCCGTCACCTCTGGGATCGGCGCGCTGGTCAGCCGGGTGACCGGCCAGACCGACGAAGCAGCCACCGCTGACACGGTGGACGCGTCCACCACCAGCAGCGAGAGCGAAATCACCGACACGGTAGCGCCCGAAGCGTCCGTCGAGCCGATCACCATCGTGCCCGATAGCGCTGCGGACACCACCACGCCCGACACCGCCGCCGCGGCAGCCCCGACCAGCGATGCCGAACCGGACGCTGAGTCAACCAAGTCCGAGGCGTAAGCCAACCGGGCGATCGGGGGCGTGGTGCAGTGCTGGTACACCTCGCCCCCGTATTGTATCCCGGATAGTGGATCGGATGACCCCGACCAAACATCCCGTTGGCATGACCTGAAGTCATAGCCCCCATGCCTGATCCGTCACATCAGGCGCGGGGGATCAAGAACGCGCAACCGCCTCGCCATCAATCATGGCCGCAGCGTGGATTTGTCGCCGCAGCGATGGGCGGCTCGATTCAGATCAGAAAGATTGAGGACTTGCCGATGGTACTCCTGGCACGCACCAATGGCAACGGTAACGATAAGCATACGAGCATGATGGACCGCCCGGTCCCCTACGATCTGGCGGCGGAAGAAGGGGTACTGGGGGCGCTGCTAATTGACCGCGACGCCATCATCAAAATTGCCCCGTTCCTGAAGCCTGCGGATTTTTACCGCGAGGCGAATGGCTGGATTTACACCGCGATTCTGGACCTCTACCACCGGCGCGAACCCGCCGACACGATCTTGCTGGCAAGCGAACTGGACCGGCAGGGCAAGCTGGAGCAGATCGGCAATTACGCCTATCTGTTCCACCTGATTAACTCCACCCCCACCGCCGTCCACGTGGAATACTATGCCCATAAGGTGGAAGATGCCGCCACCCGCCGCCGCCTGATCACCGCCGGGGGGCAGATCGCCGCCCTCGGCTACGAAGCCGCGGAAGACCTGCCCCCGGTGCTGGATAAAGCCGAGCAGATGTTATTCGCGGTGACGCAGCGGGTTAATAACCAGGATTTCACCTCCCTGCGCGACATCCTCGAAACCTATTTCGACCGGATGGAACTGGTCCACGAGCACAAGGGCACCATCGTCGGCGTGCCGTCGGGCTTCCACGACCTGGACGAGCTGACTGGCGGGATGCAAAAGTCGGACCTGCTGATCGTCGCTGCCCGCCCCGCCACCGGCAAGACGAGCTTCGCCCTGACAGTGGCGCACAACGCCGCCCGCGCTGGCAAGACCGTCGGCGTCTTCAGCCTGGAAATGTCCGCCGAGCAGATCGTCCAGCGCCTCCTCTCCATCGAGAGCGGGGTGGACATGCAGCGCCTGCGCCTGGGCTATCTCAACGACGCCGAGTGGCAGCGGTTGAGCGATGCCTTTGGCCGCCTGGCCGAGGTGCCGATCTATATTGACGACTCGGCGGCCTTGAGCGTGATGGAACTGCGCAGCCGCGCCCGGCGCTTGCAGGCCGAGGTGGGGGTGGACTTGATCATGGTCGATTACTTGCAATTGATGCAAGGGCGGCGCGCCGGGGGCAGCGACAACCGTGTGCAGGAGGTCAGCGAGATCACCCGTGGCCTCAAGCAACTGGCCCGCGAGTTGGACGCGCCGGTCATCGCCCTCTCGCAGCTCAGCCGCGCCGTCGAGTCGCGCCAGAGCCATGTGCCCATGCTCAGCGACCTCCGCGAGTCGGGGTCTATCGAGCAGGACGCCGATATCGTCATGTTCATCTACCGCGAAGAACTCTACAACCCCGAAACGGAGCGCATGGGCATCGCCGAGATCCACGTCGCCAAGCACCGCAACGGCCCCACCGGGGTGGTCCCGCTGCGCTTCTTCCCTGAAACGACCCGCTTCGCCGATCTCGAAGTGTACCGCCAACCGGCTCCGTAGTAGGCAGTAGGCAGTGGGCAGTAGGCAGTTGTTGAGCGTGCCTGATTGCCGGACCCGGCAAGTTATTATTAAACCTTTTGAGTATCAGGAGACGCAGGATCGGTGAAGCAGCAGACGGATTTCTGAATCACTGCCTACTGCCTACTGCCTACTGCCTACCGCCCCATGTTTACCGGATTTCGCAGCGATGACCACCGGATCCAGTTGCCAGAGAGCTTCGTCACCGAAGTGCTGCCGGCGATCACCAGCATGGCCGAACTGAAGGTCACGCTGCATGTCTTCTGGCTGCTGGGCACCAAAACGGGCAAGCCGCGCTGCGTCTGCGGGAGCGAACTGGCCCAGGATGAGACGCTGGCCCGTGCGCTGACCAGCACCCGCGGCCCCCGCCCGGCGCTGGAATGGCTGCGCGAAGGGCTGGAACTGGCCGTGGCGCGGGGCACACTGCTCCATCTGGTGGTCGCGCCCGACGGCGGCCCGGCAGACCTGGCCGAGTCGTGGTACCTGGCGAACACGCGGACCAACCGCCGCTGGGTGCGCGACGTAGACGACAAACCGCTGGAACCGGGCGAGCAGGTGTTGGCCTCTGCCGCCTGGCTGGAGCAGATCGCCGCCGCTACGGCAGCCCTGCACGCCGCGAACGGGAACGGGCACGGAGCCGCCCCGCCGGTGCTGCGGGTGCGGGCCAAGCGCCCGTCGATCTTCACGCTCTATGAGCAAAATATCGGCCTGCTGACGCCGCTCCTGGCCGAGCAACTGACCGATGCCGAGGGGCGCTATCCCGCCGAATGGGTGGAAGCGGCGTTCATTGAAGCTGTTAATCACAATAAACGTAGCTGGAGCTACGTGCGCCGCATCCTAGAGAATTGGGCGCAGGAGGGCCGCGCAAATGGCAATGGGCAATTGGGTCCGGGCGGGCGACATAATGCCGGACATCTCGATCCAGACAAATACCTCCGGGGCAAGTATGCCCACCTCTTCCGACGAGACTGATCCGGGTTGTCCCCTCTGCCACGGGGCCGGGTATCTGCGGATGGAAGTGCCGGTGGGCCACCCCAATTTCGGGCGACTGTTTCCCTGCCAGTGCAAGCTGAGCGAGATGGCCGACCGCACCCATGTGGACCTGGAACGGCGCAGCAACCTGGACGCGTTCGCCGACAAGACGTTCAGCAATTTCGACGTGAACATCCCCGGTGCCCGCGATGCGTTCCTCGCCGCCCGCGACTATGCCCGCAACCCCAGCGGCTGGCTCTACCTGCTGGGCAAGTATGGCTGCGGCAAGACCCACCTGGCGGCAGCCGTCGCCAACGAAGCGGTCAGCCGGGGCCTCCACACCTATTTCGCCATCGCCCCCGACCTGCTGGACCACCTGCGGGCGGCCTACGACCCGGCGGTGGCCAGCAGCTATGACAGCCGCTTCGAGGCCGTCCGCACCGTGCCGCTGCTGATCGTGGACGACCTGGGCACCGAAAACACCACTGCCTGGGCACGGGAAAAGCTCTACCAGATCTTCAACCACCGCTATAATTACCGCCTGCCCACGGTCATCACCAGCAACGTCGAACTGGACAGCCTGGATCCGCGCATCGCTTCGCGCATTTGCGACCAGACCCTCTGTATGCACCTCTACATGGAGTCCGACGATTTCCGCCAGCGCGACCGCGCCCGCCCGCGTGGCAACGGTGGCCCGCCCTCCCGCTCCAACCCCGGTCGGCGGCCCGCCTCTCGCTGAAATAAGCAGCGTTATCACAACGCCAATGCCTCTTGGAGGATATGGCGCTGCCCATTGATGGTGGGGCGACCAGGATGCCTGGGACAACCCGACCATCAATGGGCAGCGCTATATCCTCCAAGAGGGTGATGAGGAGCGAAGAACACGCATGACTGACCGACCCACCACTGCCAACCCCCGCCACGTGACGTGCGACCCGGTGCCCGGTTATAGCCCCCAGATCGGGCGCTACGTGGCCCAACTGACCGAGGTCCGCGCCGATTTGGTGCACGAACTGGACGGCCTGACCCTCGCGCAACTGGACTGGCACCCCGACGACCAGACCGAATCGATCGGCACCCTCTTGCTGCACATCGATAGCGTGGAATGGTCCTGGATCCATCAAGACATCTTCGGGGCCTCGGACGACGCCTACCCCGGCAATTGGGCTGAGGCGATGCCGATCCGGGTGAAGGAGCCGCAGGTGCAGGGGCGACCCCTGGCGGCCTACCTCGCGCAACTGGCCGCCACGCGCGCCCGCACCCTGGCGGTCTTGCAGGGCTTCACCGACGCGGACCTGCCCCGGCTGGTCGGCGAGGCCGAACCGTCCCCCGGCCAGGAGCCACGCAGCACGCTCTACACCATTGACTGGATCATCTGGCACATCATCGAGCATGAGGCCACCCACGTCGGCCAGGTCGAATTGCTCCGCCGCCTGGCCCCCGCCGCTGCCGCACCGCTGTAGCCCACCTGCCAGGAACCCACTCATAACGCAGCAGTTAGCGGGGCGGCTTTCGTGTCGCCCCGTCGCCTTACCCACTATCCATGAACTCGTCCGTTCAGTTGCCCACGGCTGTTGCAAGATGCATCGCTGTCATCCTGAGCGCAGCGAAGGATCTTGTCGGGGCCACACAGTCGTCAGCGACGATTGGGATCGTCGCCTCGGCACCGTTGACCGCCAATAAGATCCTTCGCTGCGCTCAGGATGACCGGGTTGAGTTGGCCCACACTGAGCGACTTTGCCCCCGTTGTGTTCATCCCTGCCCACTGCCTGACATCCATTCATAACTCACCAACCCCTGGAGGATGCTGTAAAATACAAGCCTTACTCGTCTTTACCCTGTTGGAGGTTGGGCATGACGGTCTCCTTGTCCCCGGATCGGTTCAGTGCCTATTTGGCCCACTTTGCT
>JBBSAN010000591.1:0-4850 GCA_038252265.1 Chloroflexia bacterium | reverse complement strand
TGCCTTGAGTCGGCGTGAATGCGTCAATATGAATGTATTGTGCAATTTGGCCCAGAACATCCTTTTCCGCCAAGATGTTCAGCTTCGCCTCAACCGGTATCCAGCACCCATCCAGACAGATGAAGTAGTCTGCCAGGCCAGTATTATGGCTGCCGCGTCGGCACTGGCATTCCTTGAGTACTGAAGTGTGCGGATCGGCCAATTCATTCAGCAAATAATCCAAGAGGTAGATCCGAAGCTGTAATTCGTAGATGAATCGTGTCTCGGGTCGGCAGGATATTTCCGGCCAGTTCGTCTTGTTGACAAATCGGAAGCCCAGGTCCCGTCCGAGAGCGTGTTGGAGGAACTCCGGTATGTGGTTTTGCTGCGCCAGGTCTCGTTTGATCTCTTCAAACTGCGCCCCGACTAAGGGTGTTAAGGCACTGGCGGGACTGATTTTGACGGTGTCCGGGAACTGCTCGCGATGCAAGGGATGATCGAAGATGCCAACTTCCCCCAAGGGTGCGAAGATCCGGCCTCTAAAGTGACCTGGAACAGGGTCTAGGCGCTCTGACGGCCCGGAGATGAACGCGCAGGCAAAGATGGTTCCGCCATACTGATCTGCAAGGGCTGCGGCGCGTTCGAGCAAAGCTGCCATGCTTGTGCTGCGGGTGGCCGACGCGCGCAGCACTTTTTGCAGATGGGCTATACGCGGTTTGGCCGACACAGCATGATAGAAGAATAGGATATCTCCTTCCGTCATCCAGCGGGGCGCAGTCCAGGAGGTATCGTCAAGGGGATCGAACTCCAATAGAGCGTCCATATCAAGCTTCCAGGGTCCCCTATATCGATTCTTGTGGATCATCCCCTCAAGATCTTCCAGGGTCTTCGGAAAGCTCACATTAGTAATACACGATTGCACCATCTGTGTCGTTGAGTACGGCCACTCACGCATGGTTAGATGTCCTCTCATCCGCTAACAGCACTTGTTATTCGATCACCACCGTATGCTGCTGCTCCAACTCCTTGGCGATCTGCGCCCGCAGCCCCGCCAGCCACTGCTCCAATTCTTCCACCGAGGCGATCGGTCCTGACCCGGCGATCTCTTGCCAGTGGAGGTGGACCTCGGTTGGGCCGACCACCACAGGCTTGTACTTCGCACGGATCTCGGCCAGCTTGGGCTTGAGGCTCAATTCGGCAGCGGCCAGAGCGCTGAGCGCCGAACGGGCGCGGGCATAGCCCGGCGCATCGTCCGCCACCCGGCTGCGTACCTCGGCGAAGAGGGCGGCCACCCCGCCTACTTCCGTAGCCATCTGCTCCTCTGGCACCCCTTGTGCGCGAACGCGCTCCTCCAGCCCGGCTTCCAGGGTGGCGAGGCGGGCGCGAGCGTCGGCCAGCCAGGCGGCGCTCTGTGTGGTCAGCGCGTGCTGCGCGGCCTGGTAGACCGGCACCAGTTCATTCCAGCGGGCTGCTTCGGTGACGGTGCGCGCTCCAGTCACGGTGCGCCAGTCGCTGATGAACCGGCGCACCTCGGTCAGGTCCACCTCGGTGTTGACCATGCTGTTGAAGAAGTCGCGCATTTGGAGGAACAGCGTTCCCTGTTCGTGCTGGAACCGGCGGAGGTCCTGCAACAGGCCGGTATAGGTCGGCAAGACCTCCGCCTGCTCCAGGAACCGGCGCAGGCGCACCGGAGCCGCCCCCATGTTCAGCAGGTCGCTGATCAGGCTGCTACCCGACTCGAAGGCGAAGGGCAGGGGACATTGCGCGGTGGTGGCCCACTTTTGTAGCTCCTGGGCCTGCCGGGCCGTCTCGGCTAGTTGCGTGCCCAGCTCGTTGTTCAGTGTAGCGGGCACCAGCGTCGGCTTGGTATTGTACATTCCCTGAATCAGGCCCCGAATAGCCAGCAACTCCGGCATGGCTAAATCCGCCTTGACCCCTTCGACCCGCAGGTTCTTAAAGCGCATCTCTTTAGTCAGCGCGGCCAGCGTTTCCGGGTTGCTGGGATCGGTCAACCGCTGGCTATTCTCGATCAGCACGCAGGCCGAGTTCCGCAGCAACAGCGCCAGCCCCACCTTCACCCCGTTGGGGTCCCAGCCGAACGGTGGGCGCTCCAGCGCGGTGCGTAGCGCCTCGACCGGGATCGGTGCCTGGCTGCCATCACCGACGGGCAACCGTCCCCGCAGTTCGCTCAGCAGCGCGTTGGCCTCGTTGAGGCTGCCGTCCAGCTTGTAGACGCCTATTTGCTGGAGATCGGGATGCGCTGTATTGCCCGCCAGCGCCGCCTTCACCGCCGTTTCCTCGTTGACGATCCGGTACGCCATATCGGCAAAGCGGGGGTAGATCACCGGCAGCAGTTGGGCCAGGGTGGTCCGCACCACCGCGCTGGGGCTGTCACCCGCCGTCAAGGTATAGCTGGTGCCGCGCAGGAAGATCGTCCCGCCGCGCACCGCCTGACCGAGCAGGCGGCGCACCTCGGCTTTGTGGCTGGGCAGGTCCACCAGCCGGGCGGTGCGGGCCACGTCCGCCTCCGGCCCGCTGGCCCCGCCGGTACTGGTCGCCTGGGTGGCGATCTCCGCTGTGGCGACGGCCAGCGCCAGGGTGCTCCGCAGTTCCGGCACGTCGGCTAGCCGGAACAGGATCATGTCCGGCTCCTGGTTCGAGCGCGCTCGCAGCACGCCATCGTCGGCTATATCCGGGTCCAGCGTCCGCTGCAAGGGGCTGGAGACCCGCAACGTGACCGGCGCGGCAGGGTTGCGGAACACCTTGCCATCGAGTTCCAGCTTGAGTGCCACCTCGCGGCCCTGCAACGGCACCTTGTCGAAGCGCAGCGCATCCTCGCTCTCGTAGTCCTTCAGCGCCTGGCTCAACTCGTAGGTCTGGCCCATCAACTCTTGCTGCCGGGCGCGGACCTTATCCTGGAAGCTGCGTTGTTGCGTGCTGAGGAAGAAGTACGCATCACCCACCTGCTTGGCGTACCCCGCCGCCACTAGGCGATCCAACTCCACCCGCACCTCCTTGCGCCCGGCCACCAGGTTATAGTCCAGGCTGTCCACGACGGCACGGGTGACGTTGTCGAGGGTAGTGGGGATATATTTCGCCTGCCCGAGGAGGAACAGCCCATGCGCCACCCGCGTCGTCATCGCCGTGGCGCCCGGCACACTGTCAGCGATGCGGTACAAATCGGTCTTGGTTTCAATCGGCACATCACTGGCAACCTGATCATACAGATCGGCCAGGCTTAACACCCGCCCGACCGGGCTATCCAATAGGCTGGCGGTGCCCAGCAGTCCACCTTGGACGCGGCCCAGCGTTTCGATGATCCCCCCCTGGACAACGGCGATCATGGTTCGGCTGGCCCCAGTCAGCGCCTCTTCCCGGCCCGCCGCCTGGGCAATCCCTTTCACTACATCGGGAATGATGGCGACCGTCCAGGGCATATAGGGATAAAACAGCGGGAATTGTTGTACGTCCGGGATCGGATAGACCCGCTGGGCATCGGCTAGCGTGCCTAAATCGGTGATTTCCCCTGTCCGTGTGTTGAACAGGTTTTCCAGGGTACTGCGGGCCGACTGGGTTTTGCGCAGGACGCGCTCCTCAACTACCTGGCTGATATCTTCGTTGCTGAGCTTACACTGCAACGCGAACCGCTGGTTGATCTTCGCGTAGTACTCCTGCTGTACATTCTGCTGCAATGCCTGCACATCGCCGTGCGCCGTCACGGCGATCCAGATGCGACCGCCGCCTGCGGTTGCGGCGGTCTCCGCCAGTGCCTGCACCTGCATGGTGCGGTCGTTCGCCGTGCCCCCGGCAATCCATTGTCCCAGTTCGTCCAACTGCAACAGCAATTTGTGCCGCTGCCCCCCTTCGTCCTGCCCCTCGCACCAACGCCGCAACCGCTCGATCAGCGCGGCAGGTGTGACCCCACTCTGCACGGCATTGGAGACGGCACGATCCACAGCGGGAACGCCGCTAAAATGATCAGGCAGTACCGCAACTGCAGCGGCATATAGTTGCTCACTGTGGAATTCGGCATCCTCCGCCACTTCCTCCCAAGATAGACCGCACAACTCGGCGGCCCGTGCCTGGAAGGCAGCCGTCAGGCCGCGCGCTGCAATAGGATGCTCAACTGCCCAAGCCAACGGCCAGTTGCGGGTGTAACCCTGGTGGCTGGCAAACAGCTTAAACGTGATTAGCGCCAGCGGATCACTACTGGTTGCTAGTTGGGCATGCAGGTTGCCCCCGACTGCGGTCGTGCAGATTTTCCGCTCAGCGATCTTGAGGAAGCGGGCCAGATCCGTGCGCTCCGGGCTGGTGACTGGCAGCCGCTCAAGGAATAGCTGATGGCCTGACTGGCCCCCGACTTCGCCGCCTTCTAGCAGGACACCCAGCATTTTCATGAGCAGGGACTTCCCCGAGCCGAAGAAGCCACTGATCCAAATGCCGATCCCGCTCTCGTCTTCTCGCTCAGCTGCATCGGTGTAAGCGTCCAGGATGCGGTACAGGTATTTTTCCCACTGGGGTGTGAGCACCAAGTTGGTTAGTTCATTGAGGACTACGGCGGGCTGGCGGTCGGCCACTTTCACTACCGGCTCAATCCGCTCCTGAATCTTGGTCGCAAAGATGTCGCGGATTTGCATTATGCTTCCTCTCCTCGGTAAAAGTCCAGGCGTAAGCGTTCGAGTCCCAGGAACAGATAGCAGCGGCTGGTTTGCGGTGGCCGGATGCCTGGTACTAGTACAGCCGGGTGGAAATAACGTATCAGATAAGGTAAACTTAGGTCCACGGCACCACCGATCCGATACTAGTCAGGAGCACGCGATCATGCAAGGACCTAAACTACCCGCTATTCAACTCACCCAGCGCCAAGCGAC
>JBBSAN010000590.1:0-4853 GCA_038252265.1 Chloroflexia bacterium | reverse complement strand
CCGGCTCGTTGAAGTGCTGACGAGCAATGAGCAATGAGCAATGAGCAATGAGGGACGAGTGCTGAGTGCTGAGCAATGAGCAATGAGCGCTCTATCATCACGCAATACGCAATACGCAAGAGGAAAAAGATCATGCGATTCGAGAAAGACATTGTGATTTTAGATGGGGCGCGCACGCCGGTGGGCACCTTTGGCGGCGTGTTCAAGCAGACCACAGCGACCCAACTGGGCGTGGTGGCCGTGCAGGGCGCGCTGGCACGGGCGCAAGTGTCGCCCGAAGACGTGGGCAACGTGGTCATCGGCAACGTCTTGCAGACGAGTTATGACGCGGTTTACCAGGCCCGCCATATTGCGCTCCAGGCGGGCGTGCCCCGCGATATCCCCGCGTTGACCGTCAACCGGCTGTGCGGCAGCGGCTTGCAGGCGGTGATCTCGGCGGCGCAGAGCCTCCTGCTGGACGAGGCACAGGTGGCGGTGGCGGGTGGAACCGAGAACCTGAGCCAGGCTCCGCATGTGCTGTATGGCGGGCGCTGGGGGCTGGACCTGGGGCAGGACGGCAAGTTGCAGGACTCGCTGTGGGCCGCGCTGACCGACAGCTATGCCGGGTTGCCGATGGCGATCACCGCCGAGAATCTGGCCGAGCAGTACCACATCTCGCGCCAGGCGCAGGACGAATTCGCCTACCGCAGCCAGCGCACCACCGCCGCCGCTCAGGAGGCGGGCCGCCTGGCCGAAGAGATTGTGCCGACGCCCGGCCACGGCAAGCGGGGCGAGGCGATCATGGTCGAGCGCGACGAGCACCCCCGCCCCGAAGTGACCGTGGAGAGCCTGGCCCGGCTCAAGGCGCGCTTCAAAGAGGGCGGCACGGTGACGCCGGGCAACGCCAGCGGCATCAACGATGCTGCCGCCATGCTGGTTCTCACCACCGCCGCGTGGGCCGAGGCGCGAGGGTTGCGCCCGCTGGCCCGGTTGGTGTCGTGGGGGATCGTGGGCGTGCCGCCCGAGATCATGGGCATCGGCCCGGCCCCGGCCATCCGCCAGGCGCTCAAGCGGGCCGACCTGACCCTGGACGATATGGACCTGATCGAGGTCAACGAGGCGTTCGCCGCGCAGTATTTAGCGGTGGAGCAGGAATTGCGGCTGAACCGCGAGCGGGTCAATGTCAACGGCGGGGCCATCGCGCTGGGCCACCCCCTGGCCGCCAGCGGGGCGCGCCTGGCACTGACTTTGCTGTACGAGTTGCGCCGCCGCAATGCGCGCTATGGTGTAGCCAGCCTGTGCATTGGGGGCGGGCAGGGTATCGCCGCCGTGTTTGAGTGTCTACAGTAACTCCTGGCGCGGCCCTTGTTCCATAGGCCGCTTGCCGCGCCGTCCCTTCCGCCTCGGCTGGAAGGTCGGCGGCGCGGCGTCAGGAGGATTGATGATCGTTAAACTTTGTTCGTTCGCGCTCGCGGCTCTGGGGCTACTGGCGCTGACCGGCTGCGGAACCGGGGCGCAACCCACCGCCCTGCCCACCACCCCCACTGCTGCCCCCGCCGTAACCCGCACCGGTACGGTCGCCATGAGCGGCACGCCGCTGGCGATGGCGACGACCACGCCGGGGGCCACCCTTGCCGTTACCACACCCACGGCGGGGGCCACGATGACCGGTAGCGCCGCCATAACCCCCGGCAGCACCCCGGCGACCACTGCGCTCCCCACCAGCACCGCTGCGGCGGCGATGACTCCCATTGCGACCAGCACGGTCCCCACCGGCGGGCTGGCTCCGCCCGAAGGCACTCCCTCGGCTAGCGCGGCCACCCCTGCCGCGACCGGCACGATCCCCACCGGGGGGCTGGAACCCCCCGAAGGCACTCCTGCTGCCACTCCCACCGGCGTTGAAGTGGGGGTGACCGGCTTTAACGTCTGGCAAGATTTCATGCCGAGCACCAACCCCGGTGGCCCACCGCTCTACGCCAGCGTGGAACTGAACATCACCAACCACGGTGCGACACCGGTCCACGCGGTGCTAGCCACGCGCATTGTCGTGCGCCGCCCCGAAGGGGAGGTACTGCTAGACCGGGGCTTGCAGGCCGGCCCGCCCGATACCGTGGCCGGGACCGACCTGGCCCCCGGCGAAACCCGGCACTACAGTTATCGCTCTGCCTCCAGCGACGTATCGCCCACGATGACCGAGAACGAAGCGGTCTCCGGTTCGCTGACCGTAAGTCTCGATGGGGTGGAACAAACCGTGCCCCTGCCCGCCACGCGGGTGCTGTTCACGCAATAGGGGATGGGGGATAGGGGTTGGGGGTTGGTGAGAACATACTAACCTCTAGCTCCTCGTCTAACCTTTAGATAGGGGTGGGGGTTGGTGGAAATACCAACCCCCACCCCCTATCCCCTATCCCCTCGTTACCAACCCCTATCCCCTATCCCCTCGTTACCAACCCCCAACCCCCAACCCCTATCCCCTAGCCCAGCACGCCGTAGGTCGTCCGCATGGGGGTGTCTGCCGGGTTGGTGAAGCGGTCGGGGCGGAAAGGGGCGAGGTCGGGGCTGCTGCCGGTGACGAGCAGATCGGCCATCCACTGGCCGACCATCGGTGAGAGCTTGAAGCCGTGCCCGCTGAACCCGATCGCCATATACAGCCCGGCAAGATCCGGCGCGGGGCCGATCATCGGTTGCCAGTCGGGAGTCACATCATAGATCCCCGCCCAGCCGCCCCGCACCACCCCGTTGTGCAGGCTCGGTAGGAGGGTGCTCGCCCCCCCGTTGAAGCGCATGATCTCGTCGCGCATCAACCCCTCATGGTAGTTATGGGGGTCGGCGGGCAACTGGGCTTCGTCGGGATCGGACGAGCCGATCAGGGTGAAATAGTCGCCATCGGGCCGCAGGTAGAGCCGGTGTTCGTAGTCGAACAGGATCGGGTGGGCGGGGCCAAAGTCGGGGCTGCGGCGCAGCGCCAGGATGGCATGGCGGCTGGGCAGGATCGGCACGGCGGCTCCGATGGGGGCCAGTAGCTCGTTGGCCCAGGCATTGGTCGCCACAATGACCCGCCCCGCCGGGAGGACGCCCCCACGGGCTTCCACCCCCACCACCCGGTCGCCCTCGCGGACCAGGCGCGTGACCCCCGTGCCGGTGAGGATCTCCACCCCCAGGTCACGAGCGCGGGCGGCAAAGGCGGCGGCGGTGGCGATCGGGTCGGCGTACCCGGCCTCCGGCTCCCAGCAGGCCAGCGCCACGTGACTCAGCGCCACCCGCGATTCCAGGCGGGGCACGTCATCGGGGGCCAGCAGGTGCGTATCGATCCCCAGCCCCCGCTGCATCTCCACGCTTTCGGCCAGGGCGGCGGCGTCGGCCTCCCCGGCCAGGGCCAGCAGCCCCGTCTGGCGGAAGCCGCAATCCCCGCCGACCCGCTCCGCCCAGTGCTGAAAGACGCGCAACGCCGCCTGGGCCATGCGCGCCGTCGGCGGGTTAGAATAGTGCTGGCGCACGATGCTGCCCGACTTGCCGGTGTTCCCGGTGCCGATGTCCCGCCGCTCCAGCAGCGCGATGTTGCGTTCCCCGCGTTCGGCCAGGTGGAAGGCGATACTGGCCCCCATGCACCCGCCGCCGATGATAATCGTGTCCATGTGTCTCTCCTTACGAGTGGTCAGGGGTCAGGGGTCAGGGGTCAGGGGTCAGGGGTTAGTAGGGGTCCCTGACTGCTCCCTGACCCCCGTTTACTGATCACTGACCCCTGACCCCTGACCACTCGTCACCCCTCACCCGCCCCCGACCGCCGATCCGGCGACCAGTTGGTCGAGTTCGGCCCGGATACGCAGAACATAGTCGGCGTCTTGCAGGCTGCCCAGGTTGATTTCGACGTTGGCGATGGCCCCGTCGCGCCCGGCGCGGGCCAGCATCTCGGCCACGCGGGCATCGCTGGCGACGTTCGGGTTGGCTTTCCGCTGGGCGACCTCGGTCAGGGGGAGGAGGGTGGCGGCGGCGCGGGCTACGTGGAGCGGCACCTCGGTAGCGCCCCGCAATGCTCCCTGGATCGCGGCGGTGCGGGCGGCCTTCTCCTCGTCCGTGCCCTTGGGCAGCTTGTAGGCGGCGCTGACGGCGCTATAGGCGGTGGTGTCCGCGTCCACGGCGGCGGTCAGTTCTGTGCGCAGCGTCTCGGCCTGGGCCAGCACCTCTTGCAACTCTGCTTCCACCTCCTTGAACTTCTCGCGCCCGATGGTCAGGTTGCAGGCCATGCTGACCATCGCCGCGCCCATCGCGGCGGCCAGAGCGCTGGCGCTACCGCCACCCGGCGTGGGGCTGGCGCTCGCCAGTTCGTCCAGAAATGTTCGCACCGTCAGATCGACCAGTTGGGGCATGGGAAGTTCCTCCTGTGGGTTAGTTAAAGGGTGGGCCAGCGCCAGGGCGTACTTGGCGGCGTGGCTCAGGCGGCGCAGGCGCGGCTCACGCTGCCGGGCTGCGGTGGCATCGGGACACTCTTCATAGTAGGCCAGCGTCACCGGACGGCGGCTGCGGGTGTAGCGCGCCCCCGTGCCCCGGTTGTGGGTGGCGACCCGCCGAGCGACATCGGTGGTCCACCCGGTATAGTAGCTCCCGTCGGCACAGCGCACCAGATACACGTAAGCAGGTGGTCCGGGAGGGCCCACGGGTGGGATAGATGGCTCGTCCATGTGCCTTTATTATAGCACAGCGCGGCCCGCACCACCTGTCCCGGTGGCGACCCTGCACGGTTGTTGCAAAGACCCCGGCTGTCATCCTGAACGCAGCGAAGGATCTTGTTGGGATCGCCCAGTCGTCAGGGATGCCCGTGATCGTGGCCTCGGCACCACGGACCGCCACGAAGATCCTTCGCTGCGTTCAGGATG
>JBBSAN010000589.1:0-4868 GCA_038252265.1 Chloroflexia bacterium | reverse complement strand
GCGCTTTTTGTTGGGGGGGTGTTTTTGGTTTTTTGTTGCCCCCAATCTACCCCCCCCCAACCCCCCCCCCCCAACAACCCCCCCGCCACTAACCACTCGCCACCCGTTTCGCCTCGTGCAGCGGGCGCGAGAAGCGGACGCGGGGCGGATAGGACGGATCGAGGAAGCGCCACAGGATGCGCAGCGGCGTCTGCCCCCGGTCGAACTGCTCGGTGTTCAGCCGGTCCAGTTCTTCGATCACCTTGGGGTCCTCGGTCTCGGTATGCAGTTCGATGGTATAGGAGGGATCCCCTTCGACCATGTAGATACCGATGTAGCGCTCATTGGGGCCGCACGCGCTGGCGACCATCTGGTCCCCCGCGCCGTCCAGCCATTCTTTCAAGTCCTTGAGCTTGCCGACTTTGTGCCGATAGCTGGTGATGATGCGTATCCGGGTCATAGGATCCGTCCTTCTGCGATGCCAGATGCCCTGGTGCCCCAGGCACGGCCAACGCCGGGGGGATTAATAAAGAAGCCCTTCTCCCAGTATAGCAGAGGCCTTCGTGCCGCGCAAGGGTTTAGACGGCTCTAAACCCAGCGATAATCTCGCCGGAACAAATGCGCGGAAAACTATGCAAACAGGCACAAAATGTGGTATAATAGAGGGTGATATGTGCCTTATAGCATAGTTCGGAGGAGGAACCGGAACGTGGCTGTTGACGAAGAAGTGATTTTGCATGGAAACCCGGCGCACGCCGCAGAGGGCGCGCAGCAATACGGGGCCAGCAGTATTCGCAAGCTGAAGGGGCTGGAGGCGGTGCGCACCCGCCCCGGCATGTATATTGGCTCGACCGACCAACGCGGTCTGCACCATCTGGTCTATGAGATCGTAGACAACAGTGTGGACGAGGCGGTGGCCGGGTTCGCCAGCCATATTGACGTCGTGATCGGCGCAAATGGCATGGTCACGGTGCGCGACGATGGCCGCGGCATCCCGGTGGACATGCACGTTGAGGAACAGAAGTCGGCGCTCGAACTGGTGATGACCGAGTTGCACGCGGGCGGCAAGTTCGACAACAACACCTATAAGACCTCCAGCGGCCTGCACGGCGTGGGTGCGTCGGTGGTGAACGCGCTCTCTTCGTGGCTGCGCGTCGAGGTGCGCCGCGAGGGCAAGGTCTATGCCCAGGAATACCAGATGGGCGTCCCGCGTGGCCCGGTCGCGATGGTCGGCAAGGACGACAGCGGCACCGGCACGACAACCATCTTCCAGGCCGACCCGACCATGTTCGAGACGACCGAATATGATTACGACTTCCTGGCCCAGCGCTTCCGCGAGATGTGCTACCTCACGCGAGGGCTGGAAATCACCTTCCGCGACGACCGTGAGGGCAGCGAGCAGGAGCTAAGCTTCTACTTCGAGGGTGGCATCTATTCGCTGGTGCGCCACATGAACAAGCACCGCCATGTGCTCCATCGCCCCTTCTACGTGCATCGCAAGGTGGAAAAGACCGGCGTCGAAATCGCACTGCAATACAACGACAGCTACACCGAGTCGGTCTTCGCCTTCGCCAACAACATCAACACGATTGACGGCGGCACGCACATGACCGGCTTCCGCTCGGCCCTGACCCGCACGCTCAACGAGTATGCCCGCAAGAACAACCTGCTCAAAGAGAACGAAGTCAACCTGACCGCCGACGATGTGCGTGAAGGGCTGACGGCGATCATCAGCGTCAAGATCGTGGACCCGCAGTTCGTCAGCCAGACGAAAGACAAGCTCGGCAACGCCGAAGTCAAGGGCCAGGTCGAGTCGGTGATGGGTGATGCCTTCGGAGCGTTCCTCGAAGAAAACCCACAAGATGGGCGTAAGATCATCGAGAAGTGCCTGATGGCCGCCCGCGCCCGCGACGCTGCCCGCAAGGCCCGCGAAGTGGTCCGCCGGGGCATCGGCGAAGGCGGCACGCTGCCCGGTAAGCTGGCCGACTGCTCGGAGCGCGACGCCTCCCGCAGCGAGATCTACATCGTGGAGGGCGACAGCGCCGGGGGATCGGCCAAGCAGGGCCGCGACCGCCGCTTCCAGGCCATCCTGCCCCTGCGCGGCAAGATCCTCAACGTGGAGAAGGCTCGGCTCGACAAGATGCTCGGCAGCGAAGAGATCAAGGTGCTGATCACCGCGCTCGGCTGCGGCATTGGCGAGACGTTCGATGTCGCCAAGTTGCGCTACCACCGCGTGATCATCATGACCGATGCCGACGTGGACGGCGCGCACATCCGCACCCTGCTGCTGACCTTCTTCTTCCGCCACATGGAGCCGATGATCCAGGACGGCTACCTCTACATCGCCCAGCCGCCGCTCTACCGCGTCGCCCAGGGCAAGTCGGTCCAGTATGTCTACTCGGACGACGAGTTGACGGCGAAGGTCAAGGAGTTGGGCGGCATGGACAAGGTCGCCCTCCAGCGCTACAAGGGCCTGGGCGAGATGAACCCCGACCAGCTTTGGGACACGACGATGAACCCCGAAACGCGCACGATGTTCCAGGTGACCATCGACGACGCCGTGCAGGCCGACGAAACATTCGACATGCTGATGGGCAACAACGTCCCCCCCCGCAAGCGCTTCATCCAGACCCACGCCACCCAGGTGCGGAACCTGGATTTGTAAGAGCTACCTGCATGGCAAAGGGGGGCGGCATCATAATCATGCCGTCCCCTTTTGCATTTATACGCCCACTTGATCGCCCTGATAAGCAGGAGGAACTGTATATGGACGATCTTTTCTACTTTACGCCCGCTACCATCGGACTCGATCAGATTGAGCAGGCAGCCCTGGCAGCAGGTTTCCGCACAGAAGCTTATGACTACTCTACGGGTCGGTTCATCAATGTCTTTTACGAAGAGCAGGAGTTTTGGCAGTGGCACGAGATGCATCAAAGCGAAGGGCATTTCGATTACTTTGAGCCGGGCTGGATAGCAGTCATGAGCAATACCAACACTAACTCCGCCTTCATGATCTCGCTCCACTACAGCAGTCTGCCACAACTGGCACTGTTCCTGCGTGACCTGCTGGCTATGTATGGTGGCTGGATTAGTGCGGATACCCAGGAGCCGGAGCCATTCTATACAGCAGATGCACTGGTTGACCTGGCCCGCCAATACCCAGAAGGGTATATTGAATGGCTGTATGAGGAAGCCAGTGCGCTGGGCAAGAGCGAGAGCGACATTATCAAGGAAGCTGCCCACTCGAGGGATTTATACACTCGCATAGCCGATGAGGTCAGTCTCAGGCTCCGCGAAATTCCGCCGCCACACAATCAGCCGCCGCAGAGTCTTAGGTAGCCCCGGAGGGACGGCAGACGCTAGCCCACGGCGTGAGCCGTGCGGGGGAAGGATTATAATGGCCCAAGCCCCGGAGGGGCGACAGAATAAGTTGCCATGCCTTTCTGTCGCCCCTCCGGGGCCTGGATCGGAGGCATCTTCCCCCACGGCTCACGCCGTGGGCTACTCTCTGTCGCCCCTCCGGGGCTGGTATAGGGAACCCTTGTACAGCATACTCATCCCCAACTGTGGTATGATAGGTCACAAACAGGAACTTTGAAGTCGGGCAGAAAGGAAACTTAATGCGGTTGCCTGTTATCACAGCAAGGGGCACTATCCTGGTTGTCAGCGTACTTGCGCTGTACCTGCTGTTGGCGGGCTGTGGCCGGGCAGCGGTAGCAACAGACGGGGAGCCGACAAGTGTCCCACCACCCCTGCCTACACCGTCCGCCACCCCTCTAGTCACCCACCTCCCTGATGCGGGCGCGACCAAGATCGCCATGGTTGCCACCGAAATGGCGGCGCAAGCGACAGCAGGCGCGCGGTATACCCCAGTGCTCCCACTGACTCCTGAGACGCGGCCAACCGAAATCCCTGCGTTGACCCCGATTTTAGGCTTTCCTGATGAATGTGGAGATGTCGACAACCGCTTCAACTACGGCGGATGCTATACCGCACTACTCAATAACGAATACGTATTTGTGCAGATCGGCGGGCCACAGGCCGATCTATCACAAGGGCTGCTGCGAGTATATACCTCTACGCTGGATCAACGCACCCGTAGCCCCTGGCAAGAGTACCCGACTCCCCGCCAGGAAGGATTAATCTCTTCTGCACAATTCGTTGATGAACACTTGAGTGTAATTGCTCTACATGACAGTGCGCCGGTATCGGAGTTCAGATTTAACCTGCTGACGCGCACATGGGAAGATTTGGGGGCGTGTCAGCTTTACCCTATAGCGCTACATATCCGTAGTTTGCAAGGGCTGCCCGCGTGGCATGGCCTAGTGGATGCAGCCAATGGAGTAAGTGACAGCAGCTTTGGCTGGCTAAGCTGGCGCGGCGATATAACTGATCCGGCACTGGCCGTCAGCCTGACTGCACCCGGCGATAGCAGCACCTACATCAATCCCAATAATCCAGCAGATCATGCGCTCTCCATCGGTGACTGGATCGTGGGCCGCCCGGCAGTGAACAATGATAGTGCCGTCGCTGCGACGCTAAGCAAACTCGCAAGGAGCTACTTCCGCGTGGTTGTGCCTGTATGGGATCAAGCCGCTGTGCAAGGAGATCGTTTGAGCTACCACGTAACAGGTTTCGCCTGGATACAGATGGTTGAACACAATCTGACAAACCCGAATCATCTTACTGTCCACTATTGGGGTCCGGCGATCTGCCCGGATAATCCGTGAAGGATTTGATAGTACCCCCGCTTACCTTCCCCCCGCCCCGAATGTGGTATGATAGGCCGCAATCGGGGACATTTGTAGGCGAGCGGAAGGGGCGATGGAGACAACATTTAACGCGGAAGCGTTTGCGATTATTCTGGCGCTGATCGGCGTGGTGATCAT